>JAFSQO010000500.1 GCA_017446645.1 Synergistaceae bacterium
GCTGATAGTAATCATCAGTGAAGAAGAATTTTCCGGATCATCAGGATTGTATTCCACGAACTTTGATGAGTTTTGATACACAGGCAAGCCGTAAGCGTTGTATTGAGTTACGTATGCGTTCACGTCAACGGGCTTCCACGTACCATTGAGTTTTTTTTCAATAACGTCATCGTAGTAGGGTTCGTCTTCTGTTTCTTCGAGTCTCACACGGTAATCCTCAATTTGTTTTCCATCTCTTGTTCCTGGTGCAAAGTGGTTGATATAGTTGTTGTATTCGTGAACAACAAAACCGTTTACACCATTTTCACCACTATAGCTTCTCTCTGACGGATAACCTACCCAAGCAACATCTTCGCTCCCATAACTCGCGTATTCCTTACAAGTGTATGGACGTTCCATTTGGCCCGTACTGTGTGCAACTCCGATTGTGTTGCGATCAATGCGTACTGCCATTCCAACGTGACCCGTTTCATCGTTTTTGCTCCAAATGAGAATGTCGCCTGGCTTTGGAGGCTGTGATTTATCGTCTATGCTTTTTGCGTTCGGAAATAATCCCGTAGCCTTCCAGTTTGAAATATTCCCTAGACCTGTACCCGTTGGGCGAAATCTCATGCGTGTACCCTTTACCTTCTGTCCCATAGAAATAACGTCATAATCCTTTGTTGCCTCATACACGCAGTGATATACAAACCCTACGCAATCAGTTCCCATTATTTCATCAGTGCAGCCGTTAGAGTTCCAAGTGTATACACCATTGCTGCCTTTCCATTGAGTGTACGGAAATCTTTCGAGCGTCGTACGTTCACCAAATGACGGGTAAACTACAGGTAGCGTTTTTGAGTGCTAGCTTGTGATATTGATTTGTGGGTCGTTGTAGTATTTTGCAGCTTCATATCCGGATTATAAGGTACTTGGAGCTTGTACGGAACAGTAACAGAATCAGGGAATACAGCGAGTTTGATAGCGTGCTTCCACATGGTCCTAACGATTTTTTTTGCGTGTCTTACCTTTGCTTCGTCCGAGAGTTCCGCAGCATAAGCATATTGGGCATCGGTGAAGTCTTCCTCATCTCCTTCTTCATCTTCAAGAAGGGACACGTCAAACGAAATTCCCGGCACAACTGAGCGAGCAAGCCCGATTAACTCCTCCTTAGTGTATGGGTAAGGCTCATAGTGTGCATCATCATCAGGCGTTGGAGTGGGAGTTGAATCTGGTTCTTCTGGTTCTTCTGGCTCTGGTTCTTCTGTTGGGTCATCAACTGGATCTTGGGGGGGGGGTAGAATCATCATTATCGGGCTGTTGGTAAGTTGGGTCATCGTTCTCCAAATTACTGAACAAAGGCCCACCGCTTCCTCCGCAGCCGCTGAACAAAAAAGCAAACAACACAAGCAAAGAAAAAACGAAAATACAATTTCTGCACTTCATTTTTAAGCCTCCTTTATTTTAATTGCATGGCAAATATAATATCACATATACTACACAAAAATGACCTCCCTGCGAATTTCTCACAGAGAGGCCAAGAAATTTTTTATCGAGTCAATATTTAACTTACGCAGCTGCCGCATTCTTTCCGGGCTTTGCGCTCGTTAATTCCTTCAGGCAGTTCGAGACAACCAGAAGGGCAAGTGTCATCAATGCAAGGGCAATTATCAACTGCAGGCCGTCGACCATGAAGACGAAATTACCTGCTGACAACTTGAGAATAATATTATAAACGCTGATTACTAATGCGCTCATAGTTACTACAAACATGAAAGTCATCGGGACATAAAGCATCCAGCCCTTACGCCCTGTGACTCTCAAGAACACTGCAAGGGCCGTCAAGACCAGAGCCGAAAGTAACTGATTTGCTGCTCCGAACAACGGCCAGATACTTGCATAACCTGCAAGACATAAAGCATAAGCAAGTGCCAAAGTTATTACAGTAGCAATATAATTATCCGTAATTAGTTTTACAATAACACTTTTCTCGCTGCCCTCTGACGGAGCAAAAAATTCCTGCCATGACATTCTGCCGATTCTGGTAACTGCATCAATCGTAGTCATTGCAAGGGCACTTACACACATCATGATAATACAAGTCGAAATGTGAGCAGGAAGTCCGAACATCGTAAAGAAGCCTCCGATAGCCTGACCGAAAATCTGGAAGGGTGTACCGGTTGGAAGTCCTCCGCTGCTTGAGGCCGAACATGCAATAACAAGGGAAACAACTCCGAGCAATGTCTCGACTAACATAGCACCGTAACCGACTGTGAGCATGTCTTTCTCGTTAGCAATTGACTTTGACGAAGTGCCTGATGAGACTAAGCTGTGGAAACCTGAGACGGCTCCGCAGGCAATAGTAATGAATAATATGGGGAATAACGGCTGATTCTTGACGCTCCAACCCATGAAGGCAGGCATTTGAATTTCAGGATTTGCGACTATGATTCCGATTGCTCCGCCAAAGATCATGCCCAGTAATAAAAACACGCTCAAGTAATCCCTTGGCTGCTTCAATAACCACATGGGCAGGACTGAAGCAATAAAGCAATAGGCAAATACAACATAACGCCAGGTCTGAGCATCGAAGTATAAGGGATTCTCAATACCGAGCCACAACATAGCGATGACTAAGACTACTCCGGTTATGAATTTAACTCCTTCACCTGCTTTAAGACTGCGGGTAAAGAATCCAAAGGCCATTGCTACGAAAATATAGATCATTGAGATTGACGCAGCAGAAGCTCCAGGAATATTCTGTGAGCCGTCCTTTGCAAATCCGTTAAAGGTTCCGGCGAGAATATCAGCAAACGCAGCAATAACCAGAAGCGTAAACAGCCAGCAGAATAACAGGAATAACTTGCGTCCTGTCTTGCCGATATAACGCTCGATGATTAAGCCCATTGATTTGCCTTCGTTTTTGACTGAAGCATAAAGTGCCGTAAAGTCCTGGACTGCCCCGAAGAACACGCCGCCCACTAAGAGCCACAGGAACGCAGGCAGCCATCCGAACATTGCAGCAATTATAGGCCCTGTAACTGGTCCTGC
This sequence comes from Synergistaceae bacterium, assembly GCA_017446645.1. GTDB lineage: Bacteria > Synergistota > Synergistia > Synergistales > Aminobacteriaceae > JAFUXM01. The sequence goes on from JAFSQO010000500.1 coordinate 3,031, forward strand.
ACCTGTGATTGAGTTAAACTGATGAGAGAAGACAGTGAAGCGCGAAGCAGGGACGTAATCCTGACCATCTTCAAAGCGATAGGCCGGAGTCTTTGCGTTAGGGTCTATGCCCCAAGTCTTGACCAGCCAGCGGCCGTAGAGTAAATACGCAAGCAGAAGCACTACTATTGCAATGCCTACGAGTGTTAAGCCATTCATAATGAAAAAACTTTCCTTTCCTTTCCTTCATTCATTAATTAAAATTAATTTGTAATGTGTATAGAACGTATATGTGTAAAAAAATATTCACGAAATATAGCACCTGCAAAATTTTCTGTCAATTTTTACATGAACAAAAAAATTCCCTCCTGATTTATGAGTTCATGAGTCATGCTTCACAAACCAGAAGAGATTAATTATCATTAACGTTAATGCCTGATTATATATTTGCTTCGATCCAGTCCCTTAACTCTGGAGCTGACTGAAAACCCACGTTTCTGGCTGTGACTTTGCCCTCTTTGAGAATCAAGAGATTGGGAATGCTCATGACTCTTAACTTTTTGCACAGATTCGGATTCTCTTCTGCATCTGCATTGAAGAACTCAACGCGTCCCTCAAAGTCCGGTGAATCCGAAAGTTCATCAACGACCGGAGCAATCATCTTGCAAGGACCGCACCAAGTCGCAGAAATATCGAGGAAAGCTACTTTTGCTGCATTAAGTTCGCTAACATCATCGCCCATAATTTTCTTTACTGTCATGATTAAGACTCCTGACTCTTATTACAGTAAAGAAACTACATACTTCTCTACTTCGGCCATATCCGTCGTAGGTTCAAAGCGTTTTACGACTTTACCTGATCTGTCAACGATAAACTTCGTGAAGTTCCATTTAATATCAGGCTTCTTTGCATAATCAGGGTCTGCCTTGCCGAGCATTTCCTCAAGAATCGGTGTGAGCTTGTTGTCCTTGTCAAAACCCTCAAAGCCCTTCTGACTCTTTAAGAACGTAAAGAGCGGTAATTCGTTAGGGCCGTTGACTTCTGACTTCTTCATCTGCTCATACTGAGTATTGAAGTGCAGGGCGCAGAATGATTTAATCTCAGCGTCAGAGCCGGGAGCCTGATTGCCGAACTGGTTGCAGGGAATGTCGATTATCTCAAGTCCCTGGGCGTTGTACTTCTCGTGCATTGACTCAAGCTGCTCATACTGGGGAGTGAAGCCGCAGCCCGTTGCTGTGTTGACGATTACGAGAACCTTGCCTTTGTAGTCAGCGAGTGAAATTTCTCTGCCGTCGGGCGCATAAACTGAATAATCATAAATAGTGCTCATCGAAAAAGCCTCCGTGTTAAAAATTAATAATATTGCTGTGAGTAAAAGAGTAAAAATATATTTCGTCAACAATTATATATCACTGCTACGTAAAAAGTGTAATATTGTGAGTTAAACACTTCTTCGATTTTTCCTCGTTCAACCTGTCCTCTTTTGCCGTAGCTACTTGAGTTTATTCGACAGTCCGGAGGCTTAACTCATATACACGGTCTGACAGTTTCAAATCCCTCTTTACATGTCCGCATCGGGAACACGTTTTTGAACTGGCATAAAACCTGTATGCTATTCGGAGTTCTATCCCAAATGCACGACACTTACGCTCAAGCAATGCCCGAAAGTAATAAAACTCGCTCTCAGCTATTGCTCGTGATAAATGACGGTTCTTCATCATTCCAGATACGTTTAAATCTTCTATCGTGATGTATTCAGGCCGTGTTTCTACTATTGCGCGTACAGTTTTATTTACATAGTCATGGCGTTTATCTGTTATTCTTTTCCACGCACGCTGTACTTGTAGCCTCTGTTTGTCAAGGTTGGAACGTTTACACTTTTTATTAGTAGCTTCCTCCTTTCTTTGTAATAATTTACGTATCTTGCGCGAAAATTTTCGCTGTTCACGCTTCAGTCTCTTCATTAATTTTTTCATACGGCGTGTTTTGTTTATATTATGGTACTCCCTGCCGTCCGAGAGTACCATAAACTTTTTAAGCCCTGCATCTGCACCAATACCTTCTGATTTACTAACTTGATTAACCTGATTAACACTTACAGAATTAGTCTTATTAATCTCGAAAATGAATGATGCAAAATATCTTCCTGCGTACTTCGTGATTGTTACGCTTATTGCTTTTGCATTACACGGAACGTAACCATGTTCTTTAAAACGTACCCAACCTAATGTCGGGATTTTCCCTTTATGACGTTCTATCTTCAAGTCGCCTGGATTATTGCGCGGAAGATACATGCTTACGGGTCTTCCGTTACGTTTCTTGAAGTTAGGAAATCCAGCCTTGCCCTTCAAAAAATTTTTATAGGCTGTATCTGCATTCATAATCGCTTTTTTCACGGCTTTTGATGATACTTTCCATATCCATAGTTTGTCAGGATTAGCCTTTCTGTAATCATTGTTCAGCCACTTAGAGAAGTCATAACCTGTCATATAATCTTGAGAGCCGTTGCGGTAAATATTACTGTTTGTATCTATGAACAGATTATAGACATATCTGCATACTCCCATAGTACGCTCGATTATCTGTATTTGCCCGCTAGTAGGCTTTAGTTCAACTTTATATGCTCTAAGATGTTTTATCACTGCATAATGCCTCGTTGAGCGATTATTGCTGCTTCTGTAGTGTTATACGTGTTTTCCATAACACTATTTTACACTAAATTATATTTTTACACTATCTAGCCTCGTTAAGTTAAGTAGTATATTTTTCTAACCTGCTTAATCTTAATTGCTCAATATTCACCCGAAAAAACCTCTACAGCAGGCCCTGTCATGAAGCAAGTGTTATCAGGCTCAATATTAATGACTAAGTCACCGCCGCGCAAATGCACGAGAACTTCACGATTCAATTTGCCTGCCGTGAATCCTGCAAAAGCTGCTCCGGTTGCTCCTGTTCCGCAAGCTAAAGTCTCACCGCTGCCACGTTCATAAACGCGCATATTAATCTCATCACGCGAAATAATCTCGATAAACTCAGTGTTGACTCTATTTGGGAATCGTGAATGGTTCTCAAAGAAAACTCCTTCAGCTGCAAAATCAGAGTCAGGCATCTTCATGAAGTCCTTTTCTTTCAAGTCAGGATTATCCTCAAGAAAATATACTGCGTGTTCTGTTCCAGTATATGCTCCGATGAATTTTAGCTTCATACCGTGAACGAGAATGTCTTCGGGAAGTTCGCTGGTGATTTTTGCCTTGCCCATATCGACTCTGGCTTTAATGACTTTTCCGTTCTCAACAGTCAGGTCAATATTCTTGACTCCCGCCGGAGTATCGATTAATGCCTGGCGTTTATCTGGTGAGATTATGCCGTGATCATAGACATACTTGGCCGTGCACCTGATCCCGTTTCCGCACATTGTCCCTGCTGAACCGTCTGCATTATATAACTGCATGAAAGCGTCTGCCCTTCCTGACTCAGAAGGCTTTATCAGGATTAAGCCGTCACTGCCTACTCCGAAGTGCCTGTCAGAAATTTTTATTGCCAATTCTCCAGGATTGCTGACTTTTTCTGTAAAACAGTTGACGTAGATATAATCATTTCCGCAGCCGTGCATTTTCGTGAACTTCATGATTTTATTCTATTCCCCTTTCAAGTGAAAATATTTCGTCAAGTCCCATAGGTTTACCAAAATAATAGCCTTGAGCCTTATCGAAGCCGATTGAACGCAGATATTCGAGCTGCTCTATTGTCTCGACTCCTTCTGCGAGGGCCTGCATTCCCATTAAGCGCGCCATTTGCAGGTTTGAGCTTATGATGTACTTTGCTTTCTCAGATTTATTTATGTCGAAGCCGTGAAGAAATTTCATGTCGAACTTAATCGTGTCAAAATTATAATCCTTCAGGACATTCAGTGACGAATAGCCTGAGCCGAAATCGTCCATCCAGACTTCATGGCCTCTTGCCCTGAATTTTTCTATGCCGAGATTTAAGAGAGTCATGTCCTCGTCGTTAATGCTTTCTGTAATCTCAATGCGAATCAACTCAGGGGGGACTCTGCAAAGTTCTAATGCGTCTTCAAGCTCAGAGTAAATATCGCAAAGCTCAAAGTCCAGGCGCGAAAGATTTATGGAAACAGGAATTAACGGCAGGCCCTTTTTGATCCTTGAGGCGTAATCACTGCAAACTTGTTTCAACGCGTGAATGTCGAGTTTGTGAATCTCCATATAATGCTCTAGGGTGTTAATAAACTCATTCGGGGAAATAAAACCGAGTTCAGGGTCAAACCATCGTGCAAGTGCTTCGATCTCGCAAATTTTTCCGGACGAGATTCTTACAATCGGCTGATAAAAGACTCGTATGTGCTTCCTGTTAATTGCGCTCTCAAGATTATCCAAAATGTGCTGCTGAAGGGCTAACTCCCTGCTCATGCCCTCGTGAAACATGCAGGAGTTCAGGCTGTGATTCTTCCTGATACTGTCGCAGGCAAGTTTTGCGCGGTCACAGGAGACCCTTATATCATCGCCTTCTGACGGGAAATATATCCCGGCTCGGAGCCTCAACGCTATATTCTCATGAGCCGAATACAAATATTCCTGCAAATTCTCGATGTTCATTTCAACGCTTGTCCACTCAGTAAGAACCACGAAATTATCATCACTGAAGCGCGCAATCAGCTCACCCCGGAAAATTTTGGCGAGGAGTCCTGCAATTTCCCTCAAAATATTATCGCCCTGTTCAAAACCGAAACGCTTGTTGAACATTTTGAAGTTATCCAGATTGAACCATACGACGACAAGACTCCCCTGACGTGAAGAATCTTGAGCCGCCATTAAGTGACTCTGAAAGCCTTCACGAGTTAGAAGTCCTGTTAATTTATCCCGGAACGAGAATTTTTGCATAAAGTGCTGAATTAATCCAGGAACTCGAATAGATTCAATCCTACTTCTTCGTTAAATTTACGTTCGACGACAAATCCCTTTGAGTCGCCTTCCGATAAGTCATACACTATCATTTCGCACGTCGCACTCACTACAGCCTTGACTAAATGCCCGCCGAAAACTTTGCCGGTAACGTCAGCTGCTGCCATGTGAACATGAAGATATGGCTTGCCCTCTTTGGTCGTTACTGTACCCCACAGGCTCGTGATTTCTGCGGGGAACTTGAATTTATTAGCGTGATATTTTTTCTCAACCACGTCAAACAAGCCTACTTCAAAGTCATCAACTGCACCGAGAGCTTTTATTTCAGCAAGGGTAATTTTCTCGTCCTCGCAAAACTTCATGAGTGTTGACATAATTTCTTCGCCCTTGTCGATTCTGACAAAATATTTATTTCCGAAACGCCTAAACTGCATTTTTTTATTGCCTCCCTTGAATGAATGACATTATACAGCAAAAATAAATGCCTGACTTAGTCGCTCAGTTCAAGAATAGGCATACAGACATACAGTTGATTTGTGTAAAATCCATTAAATGCATCGTCTTTCACACTATCCTTGCCTAATAAACCGAATTTCTTTGCCTGTCCTGCAATTTTCTCCCTGATTCTTACATCAGGTGCTTCTGCGCCTTTTTTCAACATATCCGGTGTCCCAAGATTGTAGCAAACATACCATTTAGTGTTGCCTTCTGTAAATATAATTGAATAATCTCCCGGATCATTATTGCTGGAACTTTTCGAGCGCAAGGCTGTTAAAGTTCCCTTGTTGTCAATATATTTCAAAATCTCTGAACCATTATCTTTAATAAAATCTTGAAATTTCATCTCTACTTCATTAAACCTGATTTTGTATTTTATATTTTTATCTTTATCAGGTATTATTCTCGAACAATTGTTCTTGTACCAAATTAGAGTTGCCGTTTTTATCTGCTGCATATTGCTTATTATGACATTTGCATCTGCTGTTGTAACGATTCCGATAGTTGACAAGGCAATTCCTGCACCAAGAATAGCAATTACTGTAATAACAA
>JAFSQO010000501.1 GCA_017446645.1 Synergistaceae bacterium
AATAAGCATCATGATAGAGACAGGAACGCGGCAATAAATATCCATAGAGTTGGGGCATCAACTCTTAGAGGAGACAAAATAAGACCTGATTATCCTTATGGACAGTCAGGCGTTTGTTGTTGATACTAGAATCCCCTGCCTTTAGGCATGGGGAGTATGTCAAAAAATGACTGCTATAATAAATCATATCGATACTTCTGAAACGGAGCGATTAATCATAAAAATTTTACTGGATTTATTTATCACTTTTGCAAAAATCGGAGCAATGACCTTCGGGGGAGGGTATGCAATGCTGCCGATCTTACAGCGTGAAATCGTAGAAGATAAACACTGGGGAACCGAGCAGGAACTCGCAGACTACTTCGCAATTGGTCAATGTACACCGGGAGTTATTGCTGTCAACGTAGCGACTTTCATAGGACGCAACAAGGCAGGCAATCTCGGAGGCATTATTGCAACAATCGGTATAGTCTTCCCTTCGATAATAATAATCTCGCTCTTAGCAGGAATCATTAAGACAGTCGAAGAGTTAGAATGGGTGAAACATGCCTTTGCAGGGATTAGGGTCTGTGTCTGCGTTTTAATCTTTAATGCTGTAACGAAACTCTTCAAGAGCGCAATCATTGACAAGAAGACTTTATGCATATATATCGCAATCCTTGCTGGTTCGTTCGCGTTCAATATCTCTCCTGTAATTTTCGTAATTCTTGCAGGAGTCGCGGGGGTGTTTCTGAAATCATGATATACTTTCAGCTTTTTTGGGAGTTTTTCCAGACAGGACTCTTTGCGGTCGGCGGAGGCATGGCTACACTTCCGTTCTTGTACTCTATTTCAGACAGGACGGGGTGGTTCACTCATCAGCAATTAGCGGACATGATAGCAGTCAGCGAGTCAACACCCGGACCAATCGGCGTGAACATGGCGACTTACGTGGGCTATGTAACAGCAGGAGTCCCCGGAGCAATTATTACGACGCTTGGCCTGGTAACTCCGAGCATCATAGTGATCTTGATTGTCGCAGCATTCCTTCATGCCTTCAGGGATAACAAGTACGTTAATGCAGTGTTCTACGGCCTGAGACCGGCGAGTACAGCAATGATTACGGCAGCAGGCTTAATCGTAGCGCGAATAACTTTCTTGCAATCAAGCAGTGTGTTGAATCTTAACCTGAAAGCTATAATTCTCGCGTGTGTGCTGTTGGTCTTAACTCATGCAATAAAATTCACGAAGAAGCTTCACCCTATAGTCTGGATATTCTTATCAGCTGTAGTCGGCGTGCTCTTCAGTTATTGACATAATGCGAGAGACTTGCGAGGTACTGTGTTTTTACTATAATTGTACAGAAAATTTTTTATCACACGAAAGAAGGAATCTTTTTACATGACAGAGAAAAAAGGCAAGGCAGTTCTTGCATATTCAGGAGGACTTGACACCTCAGTCGCAGTAATGTGGCTCACCGAACAGGGCTATGACGTTATCACAATGACGGCTGACGTTGGCCAGAAGGACGTTGACCTGCAGGCAGCAAAGTCAAAGGCACTTCATAGCGGGGCAGTCAAGGCATATATCTTTGACCTCAAGAAAACATTTGTCGAGAATTACGTCTACCCTTCACTGAGGGCAAATGCTATGTATCAGGGAACTTACCCGTTAGTATCGGCTTTATCGCGTCCGTTAATCGCAAAGACACTCGTTGACATTGCCAACAAAGAAGGCGCAGTAGCAGTAGCTCACGGCTGTACAGGCAAAGGTCAGGACCAGGTCAGGATCGAAGTTTGTGCAACGGCTTTGAATCCCAAAATCAAAGTTCTAGCTCCAGTCAGAGATTGGCATTTTACCCGCGAAGCTGAGATAGAGTACGCTGCAAAACACGGCATACCAGTCAGGGCCACAGCAAGCTCGCCATATAGTACTGATGATAACTTATGGGGACGTTCGATTGAGTGCGGAATGCTCGAAGACCCTTGGAACGAACCGCCTGAAGATGCCTACGAAATGACAGCAAATCCCCTTGAAGGCCCGGATAAAGCTGAGTTCATAGAGATAAGTTTTGAGGGAGGAATTCCCGTAGCTCTCAATGACGAGAGAATGCACGGGGTCGAGTTAATCCAGAAGTTAAACCAGATAGCTGGCCGTCACGGTATAGGCAGGATAGACATGATAGAGGACAGGTTAGTCGGCTTCAAATCACGCGAAGTCTACGAATGCCCAGGCTCTACAGTCTTGCTTGCTGCTCACAGGGCAATGGAGACCTTGACTCTTGACAAGCAGGTTCTCAAGACAAAGCGCGAACTGGAAATCAGGTTTGCCGAATTGACTTACGAAGGCTACTGGTTCTCGCCGTTACGTGATGCAATCAATGCCTTCATGAATGACACTCAGCGTTATGTCAATGGCACAGTCAAAATGCGTCTGTTCAAGGGGCAGGCTGTAGTAAGGGGACTCAAGACCTCAAAGAGCATTTACAGGCACGACCTGGCAACTTACTCAGAAGGAGATGCGTTTGACCATTCAGCTGCAGTAGGCTTTATCAACATCTGGGGGCTTCCAGTCAGAACATGGACTTCGACCTGGCCAAGACAGGATGAGGCAGAAATCCCGATTGAAGCGTAAAGATTTTCACGGTGGCCCTGATTTAAATATGGTATAATCAGGGTCATTTTTAGTATTTCAAGGAGGTAATTAAATTGAAAGCAGTAAATTGCCCTGAGAGAGAGAGAGAGAGAGAATTTTTGCGCTCTTAATTTCTTAATTCTCACGTTCATAACGGCAGCATTTCTTATCGTATTTGCAGGTCAGGTCTTTGCGGATTCACTTCCTTCAATCAAGGACACGTACGAGATTGACAGCATCACTTATTATAACGTAAATTCTCAGAACTTCAACAGCGACAAGAAATTTTATGTTGACATGATTTCCACGAAGCACAGCTCACTCGGAGGACGCTCTATCGCCGATATGTGGCTGATGACAGCAGCAGGACTCTCATTGCAGGCAGCTTTGCCGGACGAATATCTGACACGCATTGCAAAAGAAGGGATACTAAACGGCGGGATTGACGAGAATAAATATGGTTTTCTAGCCAAGTATTCATACGAAGCCCCGGAATGGCACAACGTAGACAAAGGCTATGTGTCAACAGAAGTAACTGTGAAATACATGAGCAGGGAGCTGCATATGGCTGTATGGTTTTCAGACTTCACAGTAGGTGCTCTGCTTCCTGCGGATGAAGGACTCTACGTCCAGACTGTTACAGAGAACGGTTCGGTAAAAAATGTTGAGGCTTCGTCAGTGAAGAACGATACCAGCGGGACAGTTACAGCAAGCCAGCACGTAAGCAAGACAACATCTGAGACTCTCACAAGTACAGTGAATCATTCTTCATCGTATTCATTCACTGAGGGAGTAAAGGCATCAGCGGAAGCCAGCTCATTCGGAATTTACAAGATGAGTATTGAGGTAAGTGCGCAATTTACTCAAGCGTTTTCTGACGGCTGGTCGAAATCTGAGGGAATATCTAACTCTAAGACAACAGGAAGCGATGTCAGCGTTACCCTTCCTCCCTATACGAACGTGTTAATCAGGCAGGGAGAAGCAAAGACTACAGTAACTACACGCTACAACTGCCCCGTAGTGATCGGGTACAAGGTCCGGATTTATTTGAGCAGGGGGCCTATACTGCCGATTGGCAATTATAATTTCGGCTCTGAAAATTCCAACGCAAGAAAAGACCTCAATCACCGCGCATTCGAGGAAGGTTCAAAGCAGTATGACAAAGATTCAATTGACTGGGCGAAGGTACTTGCTGACAGCGATGCAAAGGACGCAATCACGAAGATAACAAAGAACGTCCCGATGTCAAGTTCCGGAGCGACTATAGTATACACAACTAACACAACTTACAGCGAAGTTGCAGGCAAAACTGCTATTTATCCCCTGAATTCCATACAGCTCGGCAAGTCAAATATTTCATTCATAGACAGCAATAACGTGGCAAATATGAAGATAGGCAATTACTCTTATGTTGACTACCTGACTGTGAACGGCCTTAACGCACGCGGAGCAGAGTACTACGGCTTTGACAAATCTGCGGGGAACTGGATTGTCATTGACGAGAACCAGAAAGAATTTGCTTCAGAGCGTGCTCCTGTTGTCCTTGAGAAAGACTCTGTTTCAGGGCTTACAAAGTTTCGGGCAGTCAGGGCAGGAACATGCTACCTGAAATACTTAATCAGCGAGAAAAAATACCCCACGAATTACGGTTCTGATTCGTACACAAAGAATGCGGACCTTTCGTCAACTGCGGTATTAAAAATTGTTGTCGCTGAAGACGAAGTAACCTACGAAGTATCGGGAAGCTATAACGGCGTTGTAAATTCAGAACCTGAAAGTCTCGAAGGTGAAGACAAACTCGAAGTCAGCGTATTTGACAAGACAGGCAAAGAAATAGAAGGGTCTTACATCTGGGACAAAAAGCAGCTTAAGGGCATTAACTTAACGTCCGACGGAAAAGTTTCTTTCACAAGGCCGGGAAATTATCACGTCCGAGTCACAAATCAGGCAGGCAATATTTATTCAGACTGGGTGCAGATTACAGCTGAAGTTCTCGGTGGTAATTACGTTGAACCTGAAGATGAACCAATCGGCTACACAGGCATTGCGGATGAAGGCACAACGTTTATCATAGCAGGCAGCTACACAGGCGGAGTCAGCAATGACGAAGAATGCATAGAAGGCGCAGGAAAACTTAATGTAGCAGCTTTCGACAGCGCAGGACGTGAACAGGCATATTCTTACACGTGGGAGCAGAAAAAAGATTCGGACGGCATGACTATTGACGAAGCAGGCTTTGTGTCTTTCACTAAGACAGGCTCATATTATGTCAGAGTCAAAAGCGGTCAGGTTTATTCGGACTGGACAGAAATTAACGCTAACGAACTGGCTCCGGCAAGATTTATAAAAGCTCCGTCAGCAAATTTTGATACTTATGACGGTGAAGAACATATTTTATTAAGCAGCGGAGATACCCAATACGAAGGCGGAGTAAGTATAGTTTATGCTCTCGGCAGTGATGACGTGAACGCTCCTGAAGAATATAACTCAGAGATTCCGTCAGCTTCAGAGGCAGGAAAATATTACGTCTGGTGCAAAGTCATGGGCGATGAAAATCACGACAATTCTGAACCTGTGTGCGTAACTGCAAAAATCAGTGACGGTTCTGAACCTGAAGAAGAAAACGGTAACAGGAACGAAAACGGGAACTGAAGGTGTCGGTAGCAATACTCTTGACTCACCTGGAGGCTGTAACGCAGGACTTTCCGTGTTAAGTCTTGCAGTTATGTTATCGGCATTAATTCTCAGACGCAGGACACATTAAATATTAACGAATACAAAAAATCCCGGCCTCGTAAAGTAAGACCGGGAGCAAATTTTTCTACTTTCCTTCTTCGTCAAGAGCTGCATTCAAAGCACAAACCGCGCAGGCTTCCTTCGCACTGTGAACAGTTCCGCACTTCGGGCAGGTTACCATGTCGCTGTCGGCTGCAAATAACTCGACACGATGGCACTCCGGACACTCATAAATATCAACGTGAACACGATCCGCCTTCAGAAACGCGCTTCCCATTGGATAAGCGGACTCTCTGAGCTTTAATGCCTTATGACAAGATAAACAAACTTTTTCTGCCATTTGAATAATACACACCTTTCATGATGATAAAATTTTTCGCAAATTATATCACGATTGCTTAGTTCTCTTTGGGTTTGCAGGAAACCAACCCTTTGCAACTCTCTGTTCCTGCTCATTGAGTTCTTTTATGCACCATAGGAGGCAGCAGCCAAGTACTCCCAGTATCGCAGAACAAAGCCCGTTCTGGATAATTAACGAAGCAGCACAGCTCGCAAGTCCCAGAACTAGAAACACAGGCCAGATTTTGCTCGAAAAGTAATACTCGCACTTTATCACGACAGGGTGAAGTATGCCTATGATTGCAAAGCTGACGATCCCTGTAATTATCCCTGAAAAATTCATGACGTTAAAAGCCTCCTGACTGAGTGCCGCAGAATGAGTAAAGTGATAAGCCCATTAACAGCACGCAGAAAATTATAACGCAGGGACGCAGATATTTTCCGCTCAAAATCCTCGTAACCTGATAGCCGACAAGAGTCCAGAACACAAACATTGATATATTATCGAGCAAGACCAGAGTAAAATTTTTGTCGTAGTCAACAAAAGCGAATTGATTCCTTAACGTTATGTAGCTGAATATATCTGCATCTAAGAAAGCATAAAGCCCCCAGCCTGCAACTATTACCGCAAGTACTACAGGCCAGAGTGTTTTAATCTTCCCCGCTATCATTCCCCAGTACAGGCCCGCATGAACTGCCATCAAGACAAAGCAAAGATATGAACTCGATAAATGCGCGACCCTTGCAAACGAAGTCAGGGACTCAACGTTCAAAGCAGGAAAACTCTCGGACATTATTATCCCGCTGAAGACCGACATGAAAAACGCTGCAAGCAACGCAAAATTCACGACAACTCCAAAACTACGAAGCAAACTATATCTTCCCTTAAATAATGCCTTATACCAGATTCGATTCAGGTACATGTGAAGGAGAACCAGGGCAAACATGAATACCCCTATGTACTCGTGCCACTCCTGCTCAGTTATCTGCATGGACATCAGGAGCATCATGCTTGCTGTCATTAAGATGTCAACAATTCGTTTTGTCTTCATGTTATTTAGTCAACACCTTCTTTTTTAAGAGCAAAGACCTCACGGACAAGATACACAGGTCTACGCTTTGACTCTATATAGGCGCGCCCGATGTACTCACCGAGAATTCCTATGCCTGAAAGCTGAAGTCCGCCGAAAAGCAAAATCAGGCACACAAGAGAAGCATAACCCGGGACATCAATACCGTAAATGCAAGTCCTGATAAATATATAGAATCCGTAAATGAAAGCCGCAGCAGAAATCGTGAAGCCTAGATAAAGCCATATCGTAAGCGGAGCCGTACTGAATGAAGTAATGCCCTCAACAGCCAGCTTCCAGAGCCTCCAGCCGTTGAACTTCGTCGAACCTGCAGCCCTCTTCTCGCGGGTGTAATCAAGGGTGAACGTCTTGAAGCCAGCCCACGCAAATAATCCTTTCATGAATCTGTGAGACTCCTTCAGGGTTCCCAGAGCGTCAACAACTTTGCGGTCCATTAGCCCGAAATCCCCTACGTTTTCAGGAAGTGCAGGCGATGATATTGAGTTATGCAGCTTATAGAACATCTTGGCTGTCGTCCTCTTGAGCATTGAATCAGAAGATCTGTCAGCTCGTCTTGCAA
>JAFSQO010000502.1 GCA_017446645.1 Synergistaceae bacterium
AAAATCAGGCAAGAGTTTTACCCGCAGACACATCAGCCTAAAAATACTCAAAATCCTGAAACGTTCAATAATGCTTCACCGTCATGGTGTTTTCGTACATGTGATAGTGAAGCATGGACTTTTACCGCCGATGATTTTATGCACGATATATTGCCTAAACTAGAGGGATAATCTATGACTGAATACTTCTTAATGAACAAAAACGTGAAGCTGCTTTTATTCCACATTAAACAAGACGAGAATGGGCAGTATTACTGCGAAGAAATAAGGCGGTATGTTGACAAAGAGTTATTGCCGCCTGGCTTTTGCTCAATCCATAACTGGATTGACAGACGCGATTACGCCAAACATAAAGAACACTTGCATAGATGGTTAAGACAGTGGCAGATTGATACGCTAAAAGGCTTCGTTGATATTACCCATGCTTTGGGGCTTAATGATACGCTTTGGGTAAAAGGGGCAGACGAGAATTTATCATGGGAAAATGTCAGCTTATACTCCAATAACTTTGATGATGTTGCGGCCAAGACGGCTTTCACAAAGGGCTTGCAGGGGTTGCAGCTCTCTTCGACATCACCAGAATTTACTTCTGAAGGCTCTTTTGAAAAATGCTGGGTTAGGAACAGCTCAGGAATTATTAAGCTATACAAGAAAGGCACAGAAGGCTTTGCAAATGCAGGATTAGAACCTTATTCGGAATTCTATTCGGCTCAACTCTCGCAGATTATATGTCAATCGGCCTTGAACTATAATCTTAATTATTTCAAGAAGCATTTAGTCTCTTCCTGTACTATGTTTACAGACGAACAGAACGGTTTTGTCCCTATATACAGATATTTGGATAACTCTAAAACGTATAGATTTGCAGAAATCATAGCATTCTTGGAGCAATTTGGACTTTCGGAAGAGTTCAGGGATATGATTGTTCTTGACGCTGTAATATTAAATCCTGACAGGCATTTAGGCAATTTTGGCTTTATTGTAGACAATGACACTTTCCATATAAAGAGCTTCGCGCCAGTGTTTGACCATAATATGGCATTAATAGCAAGGGGCATGAATAACTCAATGGAGCAGGACACAGAATATGTTAAGTCTTTGGGACATAAATTAGGCTCAGGATATGACTTTGTAAAGATGGCCAAGACTATGCTTACTGCCAGAACCAGGAGCATTTTGCACCAGTTACAAGATTTCGAGTTTGCACGCCACAAATCATATAATCTGCCCGCGAAACGCCTGCGCTATTTGAGTAAATTAGTGCAGAGGCAAATACATGATATTTTGTCGTGAAAGAAATTTGAGAGAATTTTGACACAAACGTGATAGTGAAAATCCGAAAAAGCGTGCTATACTTATATCATCGCGAAAATGCGATTGGAAAGGCGACCCGAACAAGGCCGTCTTTTTTAGCCACATTTCACTAATCCTTACTCTAATTCCGTTAATCCGATTTATCCTTTATCCCAGTTCAGATACGTTAGTGCTACTTCCCTGATATTTTTGTCTGGACTGGGTAACATCATGCCCTGTGTCTGTCGAAGGCCCTAGTTCCACTAAGGCGACTCAGGTAGGCAGCACTGGGGCATATTTTATATAAAAGAGTAAAATGGCTACTAATCGAATTTCAGACAGTCGAATTTTCGACAGTCTCTTAATTTAGACGGCTGAATTTTAAGCAGTCCTGTCAATTAATACAGACTAACGCCAAATCTGGATTGAGTGAAGATTTTATAAAGAACAAACGTCCGTATCTTACTATAAAGAGAGGTGTTGAAATGTCAGAGATTAAAGAAGAGCGCAACCACTGGCGGGACTTAGGGCTTGCAAGGAGGCTTTCTAAATGGGGCTTCGATTACCCCCCGTTAGATTTAGATTTCTTATTCCTGGAGCATAACAACGGCCAAGTCAAGGCTATCATCGACTACAAGAACGAACATGAGAAAAAACACTATGCTTCGTCCCCTGTATATCAGGCATTAATCGATTTAGGCGACAGGGCTGGTATTCCTGTAATATCTTGCAGATATAATGATGATTACTCCAGATATAAAGCTACACCCCTGAATGTCTATGCAAGGAATTATATTCACGAGCCTAAAGAGTTAAGTGAAGCTGAATGGGTTGCTTTACTTTACGAGATTAAAGGCCAAGAAGTAAGCAAAGAGTTCTTAGCAAGCATGAACATAGTAATCTAATCTAATCTAACACATGCCAAAGTAGTTTAATTGGCAGAACGAGCTTTAATGTGTAAAGCGTGGTGAAGGTTCGATGCCTTCCTTTGGCGAATAAAATCATAAAGGAGATTACGTGATATGAAATTAGGTAATTGGGACTTAGATAATATCAAAACCGCAAACCTTCCCCAGAAGGCTCAGTCTGCTTTCACAGAAGTAACAAGCGACCTTGTTGGTGGTGATTATCAGCCGGTTCTCTATGTCGGAAGCCAGTTAGTAAACGGCACAAATCACTGTATTCTCGCAATTCAGAGACCTGTAGTTCAGAACCCTAATGCCAAGCTGGTTAAGATGATTGTTCATGAAGACCTGGACGGTTCAGCGTCACTTATTTCTATCAGCGATATAACTCTGTAATTAGCCAGGTTCTCAGGTGTAGATTTGAACGTTGCGTTTTTATTGCGCGGCGTTCTCTGTTTTATAAATTACGTAATATGTAATTACATGAGACAAAATCAGATTATCTCCAATAACATAATATAAAATTAGATTAATCTTGATTATGTGATTTATTATCATGTTATTCACAGCTACGTAATCTCATTCACATGCCGGAGTAGCTCAATTAGGCAGAGCGCGCATTCAGGCGGTATACAGGTTCGAGACCTGTCTTTGGCAACAACATACTTATAACTAATTCTTTCATTTTTATCCATTAACCCACAGGCATAATCGCGAATGTCTGTGTTGTTCAAGCAGTGTGAAAAAAAACTACTCTCGCCGCACTGCTTTTCTTTTATTTGCTTATTGCGGGAGTAGAGAAAGCGAGAGGTACATGATGATAATTGATACAGAATTCGAGAGCTTAATACCGTCATTAACACCTGAAGAGTACACAGGACTTGAAGCAAGCATTTTAGCAGAAGGCTGCAGGGATGCGCTTATAGTCTGGAATGGCATATTACTAGACGGCCATAACCGTTATAGGATATGCAAAGCTAATAATATTTCATTCAAGACAATAGAAAAGGACTTTGCAAGCCGAAACGAGGCTAAACTCTGGATATTGCAGAACCAGCTATCACGGCGCAATCTCAATGACTTTCAAAGAATAGAGCTTGTGCGCAAGTGTGAAAATGCCATAAAAGAACAGGCCAAGTTAAGGCAAGAAGCAACAAGGTTTGGCGGTTATGGAAATTTTTCCACCACTACAGGGACATCAAGAGATGAACTCGGTAGTATGGCTCAGGTATCAGGCAAGACCTACGAACATGCGGCAGAGATTATCGATAATGCTCCGGCTTCAATAATTGAGGCTGTCAGGAATAATGAGCTGTCGATTAACTCAGGCTATGAAGTAACGAAATTACCTGAAGAGGCGCAGAAAGAAGTTGCGTTGCGAATAGAGAACGGCGAAAACCCTAAATCTGTCGTAAAAGAAGTACAGAACCGTCCTCACGTCTCATATAACTCAGGGAATAACGAATGGTATACCCCTTCTGATTACATAGAGCTTGCCCGTCAAGTCATGGGTAATATAGATTTAGACCCAGCAAGTTCGGAAATTGCAAATCAAGTTGTCCGAGCTGAGAGATTTTTCACTTTGGAAACGGACGGGTTAAAACAGGACTGGTACGGGAATGTTTGGCTTAATCCGCCGTATTCATCAGATTTAATCATGAAATTCATAGATAAATTCATCAGTGAGTTAGCTGGAATTAATCAAGCAATAATCTTAGTGAACAACGCAACCGAGACTGAATGGTTTAACAAGCTAGTCAAATACTCTCAGGCTTTGTGTTTCCCTTCAGGGCGTGTGAAGTTCTACAGGCCAGACGGGTCAACAGGAGCACCGTTACAGGGTCAGGCATTACTGTATTACGGCAGCCAGGCTAAGAAATTCGCTAAAGTATTTATATCAAAGGGCTGGTGTGCTTTTCCTCATGGAGTATAACGATAATAATCGCGGTAAAATCCAATATCCAGCACGGAGCAAGCAAATCATAGATTACTACAAAATCAGATATGGAAATATAACTCCGACAGATATGGACGGTTTTTTCGAGGTAAAAGATAAGGCGTATGTGTTTTATGAGTTCAAACTTGAAGGAGCTTCAGTTCCCAGAGGCCAAGAACTGGCATTAACAAGACTTGTAGATGATTTAAGTAAAGCAGGCAAGTCAGCAGTGTTATTTATTTGCCGGCATAACATCAAAGACCCTGAACAAGATATAAATGCAGCAAGTTCCATAGTAGAAAAAATCTACTGGGATAAGCACTGGCATCAAGGCAAGGGCAAGACAGTCAAAGAACACACGGATAAATTCATGGAGTGGATAAAAACGCTTTAATTTTCCTCAATTCCGCCAAGTTCTGATTGCATTATCCTGTTTAAGACACAATGACCTTTTAGACATCATCAAAACTTTTATTTATAAATACATTAAAGAAAAGGAGATAAATTACATATGTCAGAAATGCCTTTACATTTAAGACAGCACGGATTTAAGAAGGGAGTATCAGGCAATCCAGGCGGACGGCCTAAAGGTAACCCCAAAGTCAAGGAGATATTGAAGGCAGCCAGTGAAGACGCGGCCAAGAAGTTAGTAGAGCTGTTATCGTGCGGCCTTGAGAAGGTCGAGTTGTTAGCGGCTCAGGAGATATTGAACAGGACAGAGGGTAAGCCGTTACAGACACAGGACGTTGTTATACATGGTTCTGTGAGCGTCCGTGACCAGGTCAGAAATATCTTTAAGGAGCATATATTATCTAATGGAGAAGGAGCAGCAAGTACTTCCGAACCGACAGGAGATTAAGGCATTAATAGACAGCGAGCAGAGAGCTTATTCATCACTGGTAGATTTTCGTAAGGAGTTCATACCGTCAAAAGACGATGTTGAACCGGCTCCCTTTCATCAGGAGTGGTCGAATATTTTACTTAACGGAAAAGAAAATTTTGCGATTGAAGCATTTCGAGAAAGTGCTAAGACCCAGATAGTAATCAGGGCTAATTTACTTCATGCTCTGACTTATGCAGTCCCTCACCGGAGTTTTTTGGTCATTATCTGTGCTACCCAGACAAGGGCGGGGCAGTTGTTGCAGAGTGTCTCACGTGAGTTTCTGGCTAATAAAGACATGAATGGCATGGTTGCCGAAATAAAAGATAATAGTGACCATGCTTTGCAAGTCTATTACACAGATAGGAGCGTCGTAAGGATAGAAGCATACGGCAAAGGCGCGTCAGTACGTGGCTTAAGCTGGGGTGCGAAACGTCCTGATTTGGTTATTATTGATGACCCTCAAGGCGAAGAAGACGCACGAAGCGAGACTATTACAGAGAATGACTGGAACTGGTTCCTGAGTGATATATTCTTTTTAGGCCAGAATACCAGAATATTCTTAATCGGGAATAATCTAGGCGAACGCTGTATAATCGAACAGGTAATCAAGAACGCTCAATATCTGAATTTCACTACACGCAGAATTCCCATATTAAACGAAGATAATAAAAGCGCATGGCCAAGTAAATACTCTTTAGAGTACATTCTGAAGGACAAAGAGAACTGGAGCAAAGTCGGCAAGACTGATATATGGTATCGTGAACGAATGTGCCAGTGTATCAGCCCCGACAGTCAGAAGTTCAAGAAGGAATACTTCAAGTACTATGATGTTGAGCCGGAACTAAGCGAAATGAATATCTATACTACAGTGGATTTGGCAATCTCTCAGAAAGTCAATGCAGATTACTCAGCAATCGTAACGGTCGGAGTGAACAGCGCAGGCCACTGGTTCGTGTTAGATGTCGAGTACGGGAGATATGACCCGACGACTACGATAGATGCGATATTTAGCGCAGTAAAGAAGTGGAGGCCGTTATGCGTTGGCATTGAAGTAGTAGCGTATCAGGCAGCATTACAGCACTTTTTAGAGAAGGAAATGCCCAGAAGGGGAATATTCTTCAGGATACAGCCGTTAAGAGCAGAGAAGAAGAAGGAGATACGCATAGACAGCTTACAGCCTAGATTTGCAGTAGGGACAGTGTGGTTCAGGCGTGAGGCGGTCTGGCTCGAAAAGTTAGAGAGCGAATTATTAGCGTATCCGAACGGAGCGCATGATGATGTAATTGACGCACTTGCATACATTGAGCAGATGGCGAGTGCTCCATATGAATATGAAGGGAGGTTAAATGACGATTGGAACCCGATAGCAGGCAGTATGTAGAAAATTTACAGACTAGAGATTTTAGAGAACGAATTAATAAATCAGTTTTAAACGACATTAATAGAGCTAATAACTTCTATACTTCCAAGATTGAGCCTGTATTACGAAGACGGCACCAGATTTACGAAGCTGACAGGGAATATTACAAGAACAGATTTAGGCACACAGCAACACAGAGTGACTTTGTCAGCTTTGACTTCTGGAGTGTTGTGCAGTGGGCAATCCCGCTTGTAATGAACTCGTTTTTCGGCAATAATGAAGCAGTTGTTATCGTAGGACGCAACGAAGAAGACGTTCCGCGAGCCGAAGTATTGAAGGCTTTAATTAACTTTCAGCTCATGACGCAGAATAAAGGCTTTATGCTTTTGTGGGATTGGTTCAGCGACGCATTTCAATATAATCTTGGCGCAATAAAAATCTGGTGGGAAAGAATAGAAGACTGGCAGACAGAAAAATTAGAATACGTCGGAATGGACAGACTGTTAATGCTCCAACAAGACCAATGGTGCCAGATAGATTATGTCGAAGGGCCTGACTTTTTCGGAATGTTTAACGTAGCCTACAGAATAGGCCGTCTCAAGAGTAATAAACCCAAAATTGAAAGCGTCAGAGTTACAGATTTACGCTGGTCTCCTGAAGCAAGAAATCTTGATGAAGCTAATTTCGTAGCTCACCGGCAAATAGTAACAGCCGACCACTTGCGACGGCAGGCCAAGCAGGGCATATACGACGTTGAAGCAGTCGAACGTGCAATCGAGAACACGAACGGAAGCGGTGTAGTCTATAATCAGTTCGAGACGGAATTGAACGATGAGACCGACCAGCTTCCCAATGATGAAGACACAGCAAGAAGCCTCTTTGAGCTTTACGAGTGCTATGTGAAGTTAGACATTAACGGCGATGGGTTGCTTGAAGACGCATTAGTCTCAGTAGTCGGCGAGGAGTTAATCCGAGTGACCGAAAACCCCTTCGGCAGAGTTCCTATATTCACAGTATCACCGGTTAGAGACCCGTTTAAAGTCATGGCAGATATATCACTGAATGAGATAGTCGGCGAAGTTCAGACGATAAAGACGGCTTTAATGAGGCAATTGCTGATTAATACAGTAAATCTCAATAATATTCGCTGGTTTATAAATCCCAACGGAGTAGATTTAAAAGATATTCAGGAGAATAAGCAGTTCATTAAGACGAAAACCAATGACCCTAGAGCGTCAGTAATGCCCTTTCCTCAGACGAGTTTAGCCCCCTGGACGATGAATTTGTTCGAGTACCTTGAAGGCGCATTAGAGCAGTGGACAGGGCGAACACGCTATAATCAGGGAACTGACAGCAAGAGCCTGAATAAGACAGCCACAGGGATTAATTTGCTCCAGCAGGCAAGCGCACAGAGAATAGATTATATAGTGCGTGTATTTGCTGAAACTGGAGTAGGTGAAGCGTTGAGATTTATGGTAGAGCTGAACCAGAAATATATAGACCAGCCGCAGGTAATCAGGCTAGAGAACACGATGTTACAAGTAAGCCCAGATGATTTAAAGGGTGAATTCGACATAGACGTGAATACCGAAATCGGAGTAGGCAAGAGACAGCAGACAATAGAGAATTTGCAGCTCTATCTTGGCAATCTTGCACTAGCTGGAATGAATATCGGAGCAATAACGCCGGGCGAATGGGCACATGCAGCACAGAAATTATTGCAGGAAATGGGAATACGAGACCCTCAGAGTTATGTGCTTGACCCTGAAATAGTGAAACAGCAGTTCTTCATGCAAATGCAGCAGCAAATGATGGCCCAGCAAGAACAGGCTCAGTTACAGCAAGCCCAGTTAGCAAGGCAAAATCAGATACAAGACCAGCAGTTAGCAATGCAGCAGGCTCAGGCGCAACAGCAAATGCAGCTAAGAAATCAGGAAATGCAGATGAAACAGCAAGACCATGCAGCTGATTTACTAGAACGAGCCGTAAATGCCCAGCGAGCCGGAGCTATATAAGGAGTGAAAATATGCAGCCCCCAGAAGTGATTTATTTCGAGTTAAATAATTGGACGCGCGGAGAAGATTACCCCGATGAACAGCCTTTTTTAGACTGGATGGATAATGATTTGAAACTGCGCTTTCATAATAGAGACTGGATAAAAGAGAATAAGCTGGTTGTAGTGTTCAGCATAGTTGACCAGTCCGCGAATTTTTGTATAACGGCGTTAAAAGACTGGGTAGAAGAGAATTGCCCTAAATTACTCACGGAGTATACGGAATTTCTCAGAGAGCCAGAATACGGCGAAGAAGTTCCGCATGGCAGCTTCGACTGTCCTTTCCTTGAGTGGACACCGGAGAATATCGGTTGGCATTACTGGGACGAAGCGCACGACATGTGCGGGGATTAACTCAACTATAATTAGTCTTATTTCAAAAATACAGGAGGAAACGAAAATGTCCGCATTTTTTTGAGCAGTTAAATTCTTTACTCGATAAGAACTACGATGAACGCGCAGGAACAGCCCCATTAGGACGCAATATATACGGCGAGGCAGGATATGTAGATACCCACTTCCCCAGAACCCGAAGCGTCCGGATAGACCCCAAAAGCGCATGGGTAGACCAGGACGGAAACATGGCTGAATTCTCAAAGTCAGGCAATGTTTATCCCTTAAGTATAGAGAACTGGCTCAACATAATAAAACCAGGCGGCAACGAAGATTTTCTCAGTGATAATGACTATTGGCGGGTAATACAGGCATTGAAGGAACACGGTTTTTTCTACAAGAACGAAATCCCCGAAGACATGCAGGCAGTAGAGGCGGCACCAGGTATTCCAGTGCTAACTCCTGTATTCTTTGATGACCCCCCAGTCATACACTCGTGAGCACTCCGAAAGCAATAACAGGGGTGCTTTTTTATGCGAAATTACAGGAGGCAACAATGCTGACAGACAATGAACAGCAGGAATTACGCGAGCAGTCCGAGTACGGTCACAAGGCTCAGGCAGTACATGAATTTCTTGCGGATTTTTTGCTTAATCAGAGGGCGCAGGTAATCAACAGACTTGAGACAGACAGTTTTGATAAGGCAGAAGACTTAGTTAATCCAATAATTTATTTGAGGACGCTAAGGCTTTTTGAGCTTGAAGTAGAAAAATTTATCTCACTTGGAGAGATAGCCGAAAGGAAGTTAAACGAAGATGGAGAGTAAAAAAATATATATCTCAATGGCGCGTGGAGATAAGTCGCCTGAATAGATACTCAGGTTGCAGAAAAACCTTACGGCAGCAATATCAGATAGTATGCAAGAGAATTTTGAGCTGATAGAGCCATATCTATCGGACTGTGATGATTTGACATCTCTTGCAGAAAATATAAAGCGAATGAAGGACGCAGATTACGCAGTCTTTTTCGATGATTGGCAGAAAGCACGTTATTGCAACATAGAAAGATATTGTGCAGAAGAGTACGATATTTCATGCATTGACGTTGAATTATCTGGGGAGGGAGGTGAATCAGATGGCGAATAATGAGAATAACACTAAGAAGGAACCTGTAAAGAAGGGCTGTGAACTGGACAGCCGTATCGTAGCAGTAATCCAGGAAGAATATTCGGACTTTGCGAAGTATTTACCCACTCCGCAGGACAGGGCAATGTTCGGACGCAAGGTCAAAGAGTACTGGGACAAAATAACAGCAAGATTAAGAGAAATGGAGATATAATCATGGACGACCAGGAAATAATAACATTAGAAGATTATGACGAGCCGGAAATCAGCGAACCTTCAGAACCGGACTTTGAGGAACCGCAGCCTTCAGACGAAGCTCCGGAAGAGTTAAGTTCAGACTGGGGCATTGACGAAGACGGCGAAGTGAAATTCAGTGATGAATATTTAGGGGAAGTAGAAAAAAATTTATTTCCTGAAAGGACTCCTGATGAGTCAGCAGAAGAAAATGAAGACAGCGAGGCACCCGAACAGAAACAGGCACAGCCAAAGTACTACACGCCTGAAGAGTTAGCTAATACCCCATATGAACAATGGGACGTTAATCGTCTTAACGGTAATGTCAAGGATTTTGTCCCCATAGTGCAGCAACAGATAGCGGCCCGGCAGGCACAGGCTTTAACGGCACAGAGACAGGCACAGAATCAGCTTGGCAACTTCATTCAGGCACCAGTCCAATACACCCCAAAGGAGTTGGCAGATGCAGCTCAGGCACTAGCAGTAGAAAGACTAGGTCTCGATGACCCTGATGACTTTGATGAATACGAAGGAGAGCACCGAGCAGCCCTGAATTTGGCAATGCAGGAATTATCAGGCCAGAGACAGGCAGAAATAGCGAATTATCAGAGAGCGTCAGGGGAGTATCAGCAGCTCCAGGAATTTAACAGGAGACTTGAAGCACAACCTGATTTTAGAGAGTTTTACACGTGGTACGAGAGTATGTGTAAGGCGAAAAACGTAACGCCTCAGCAGGTAAATGCAAGTTTATGGAATTACGCGCAAAGCAACGGCTACCGGTTCGGAGAAATAGCTGGAATAATGGGCAGTTGGTATCGGGAATTCCAGCAGACTAAAGCGTCCAGACCCAGAGCAAGCCGCCCTCCGGCATTAGAAGGCTCACGAGGCAGTTCGTATGACGGAGCAGGCAGTGTAAATCTCAGGAATTTCGGCGAAATGGATTTGGATAGACAGGCACGCGCCTTAATGAAGATGGGGATAGTGTAATGGCAAAAAAGATTTATCTGTCAATCCCAATGATTGATAAAAACTATGAAGAGTTCATACAAGCTCAGGCAGAACTTTCGGAAAAGGTATCTAAATATCTCAATGAAGATGTATCTTTAGCAGAAAATGTATCTCCTGAAACGATTAAGTTAAATCCGGCTGAATATTGGCCGTATTTTGGTGAACGTTTAGGGAATATGTGCAAGTCAGATTACGTCGTATTCGCAGAGGGATATGAAAATGTTAAAAGATGCAGAATTGAATATAAAGTTGCGAGCGAGGATGACAAGAAAATTTTAGTAGAACATGGAAATGAAATACAGGAGGTTTTTTAATGGCAAGTAACACATATGAAGCAGTAGGGAACAAAGAAGACGTAAGCGAGATAATCACTAATATAGCTCCGTATGATACGCCGCTATATTCAAGAATGGGGAGAACCCGTGCAACACAGACAAATCATGAGTGGCTTGAAGACGAGTTAGGGCAGCCCATTCAGAACGCCTACCCTGAAGGCTACACGTATCTGACAGTAGATGTAACCCCGCGTCAGAGATTAGGGAATTACACGCAGATAATGCACAGAGGCATTCAGGTTACAGATACTCAGGAAGTTGTCCAGAAATACGGAGTACGCAGTGAGATAGCCTATCAGATGGTCAAGACGCTCAAGGAGTTAGCATTTGACTGTGAACAGGCTATATTAGACAGTGTCGTCAAATAATTTGAAGCCAAAGATACATACAACAGATTTGTAAGCCTGCTATGTATGATGCTGTCGTTTTCGCATATCGGGTCGCTATCCCGCGCCAACGTTTCAGCTTCAGAAATGTATTTTCGATTTGAT
>JAFSQO010000503.1 GCA_017446645.1 Synergistaceae bacterium
GTAGACTACCAGGAGATAGTGGTGATTTTCGTTGGTTCTCTGGTTAAGCTGTTGAGAGAAGAGAATGTTAAGAAGCTCGGAAGCTCCTGTGTATGCCTGCCAATATCCTGTTGTTGACTCCGGTGTTATCGTGAGTTTTGTCACGTGATTATCGGTACTTGTAATTGTCAGCTGGAAATCATCCGTGTCTGTTACAAAATCTGTCACTACACCATTCTTGACAGTTATATGCTTGTTTGACCAGCTCTTAACATATACAGCTACGTCAAATGAAACATTGTCCGTCAATCTTTCAAACATCATGTCGCTGCTTTCCATGAAAGTCCGGCCGATTGCTCTTTGCGTTATGGTGTTGTCACTTGCGTCTGTTACTAAGTACTGGCTGACGATGTCCTGAATGGCATTAACGACTTTTCTGTTGGTTACAGCACTGTCTGCAATTTCCTGAAGATCGTCTACAATACTGCTTATCGCTGCTATAAACTGAGTTCTGTTGCTTGAACTGTTTATATTACCTGATGAAGAGCCTCCGCATCCCCCACCCCCTAAGCAGGCGATGACTGCAAAAGCTGCTAACAAAAACATAAACAAAATACTATTTTTCTTCATGAGAAATACCTCCTTAAGAACTACAAGAACTACACACAAAACTTTTAAGCAATAATTTTTGTGAGTAGTAATTTTTGATATTATAATATAATTCAGCCGTTGCAGAAAGTGCGGCTAATTTATTTTATCTGTCGGAGGTAATTTTATTCATCATGGAAGAACGTACAACAGAACGCATAGACTGGGGAAGGGCACCTGCTGACACTCCCGTTTGTCCTGCGAAAGATATTTATTTACGAGACATAGTGCAGAGCATTCTCGAAGGCTACGAGACCCGCGAAGACATCATGCAGACACTTGCACTTGAAGAGTCAGACGAAGGAGTCGGCGATATTCAGGAGATCCTCAACATCTTCGTACCCGTCGTAAACGCCTGGAGAACTGGCTCGTGCGGAATGGGCTGCGCTGGCTGCACAGGAAGCTGCGGAGGCTAAAATATCTGTAAAATGAAATACTCAGCTTTATTATTATTGCTTCTCGTCCTGATTTCCGGGACTGCACACGCTCAGGACATGAAGATTAACATTACTGCGGACGGGAAAACCCTTAATGCAACTCTTGAGGACAATCCTGCTTCACGGGAATTATTCGCACGGCTGCCAATGACTTTAACAATGGAAGATTTATATTCACGCGAAATGTGCTATCACATGAAAGATGCTCTGCCGACCGGAGAACTTGTCAGCGATAATTACAGAGTCGGTGATTTAATTTATTGGCCGCCCCGTAAAAGTCTGGTGATTCTTTATAGACAGAACGGCGAGAGATTCTCAAGGCAGTATTTAGGACATATCGAGTCAGGAGTATAAATTTTCGAGTCAACCGGCGATACTCAGGTTACAATCACAGCAGCAGAGTAATTCACACTTGCAGGGCTTGCAATGAGTCCTGCTTTATTATTACGGAAGGATTTTACTATAATGGCTGACAACACAAAATCATTTTCTGAACAATGGCGTGAAATTATTTATCAGGCTCACGTGAACTTTTTACGCAAACGTGATTTATTTGAAGAATGGAAGAAATTCAAGGCGGGCAAGAAACTCAAACAGGACGACTTTAGATTGATGAGCGAGTTCATTTATCTTAAAGAAAAATCACAGCCCAAACCGGAAGAGTAATAATTATGAGTGACGCAAAAATCTTGACGTACCATAACGGCCCGGAACTTTCGGGAATAATTAATAGCCTGAAAGCAAGATTCGCAGGCCGTGAAGAGTTCACACGATTCATCATTCCGTCAAAAAAAGACATGGTCTGGAAGCCGGAACTTGATGACGTTAAATATATATGGACCTGGGAGGAAATTTATGAGGACATTTGCAGGGCAGGGGGAGTCAACCGCAAGAGAGTTCTCTCACCGCCCGACCACATGCTGATTCTCAAGGCGATATTGCAGGACGTTCTTGCCGAACACAGCGACAAAACAGCAAAATGGCCCGGACTCTCTCGTGCTGGTTTCCCTGAAGTTCTTTCGGACGATATTCGCGAACTTCTCAACGAGGCCGTCAGACCGTCCCAGATGATTCATGATCCTGAAAGTGATGAGCCTTCAGAGTTCATGCTGCCGGAAGTTTATACACGCTATCTTGATTATCTGGCAAACAATAATTTACTCGACAGCGCACGAATCTGGACAGAAGCCTACGATGAGATTCTCAAGAATCAGTCATGGGGAAAGAATCTCACAATCATATTTACAGGCTTTTTGTCATTCAATCATGGGCAGCTCGAATTAGTTTACGCTCTTGCAGACAGGTGCAGGGAGTTCATAATCATTCAGCCCGAAGCAAATCTCGCAAACTTCAGGGACACTAAGGCCCAGTTAAACATAATGTCTGACTCTCAGAAATCTTCAGGGCGCATCATAGAGTTACCGGTCTATGAGCCAGGTCTCGAACCTGAAGTAATTGCCCGGACCCTTGCATTATGGTCGCAGGGTAAATGGAAGCAAGGCCAGGAGTTTCCCGGCTTTGACTCAATCGGCATGATGATAACTCAGGGACGCGAAGATTTATTTGCTCAGGCTTTCACGCGCTACGGAGTGCCGTATAAC
>JAFSQO010000055.1 GCA_017446645.1 Synergistaceae bacterium
GTCAGTCCAAGAGCCTGCATTCTGTCTTTGCGAACCTGTGGTCTGAACACTGCTACCTTGTCGCGCCAATCAAGCCTTACGCAATTATGAATCGGGTCCTGTTCCATGATTTGACGAGCCTGTTCTGCAAGCCCTCTTAATATATCCGGGTCATCGCCGTAGAATCTTGCTTCTATGACTGGAGCCATGCTGCTGCCCTTAGCGAATAATTTGCAGACTCCTGTTACTCCGGGCATTTCATTATCGATAATGCGCTGTGTCTCTTTCAGGACTTCTTGAGGATTACCGCCGTCTTTGATTTTGACCATAAGCTCCGAAAATGCGCTGTCAGAGTCAGGTGGCGAGTAAGTAAGCATGAAGCGTAAACTCCCGCTGCCTATGAAGCTGGTGATATTCTTAACGTCAGGACGCTTGCTCAGTTCGTCCGCCAATCTCTTCGTCATATCTCTCTGTGAGTTAATCGAAGTGCCTTCCCTCTGCCATAAATCAGCAACGAAATACATTGCAGTCGATGAAGGGAAAAAAACTTTCTCGACCATAGAGAGTCCAATCAGTGAAAATACGAACATTGCTATGACTACAGCTATAGTTATTACTCGATAGCGCATACAGGCTTCAAGAAACGCCCTGTAAATCCTGAACAAAAATTTGTCGTAGGGATCGCCCGAACTCTCACCGGCAGGCTTTAGCATTAACTTCCCAAGCACAGGAGTAGCAGTGATAGCAAGAAGCCAGCTCAGCAACATGGAAATGCCTACGACCTGAAGAAGACTCCTGCAATATTCGCCGGTATTGTCAGGTGAAAGTCCAATCGGAGCAAATGCCAGTACAGATATTATCGTGCCGCCCAACATTGCCCACATTGAACCCGTCACTGTATCCGAAGCCGAGTCCTCTATTAATTGCCCTTTCTGAACGCCTATCAACATGCCTTCAGCTACGACTATTGCATTGTCAACGAGTGAACCCAGAGCTATTATCATCGCCGCGAGTGAGACCTGTTGCAGGAATATCCCCTGAGAGTTCATGATTATTAATGTCCCTGCGACCGTCAATAATAGTACTATACCTATCATGAAGCCCGAACGCATTCCCATGAAGACGAGAAGGACACCGACAACGATAATTAATGACTCAGCGAGATTAATCACGAAATCATTTACTGAATTCACAACGCCCTCAGACTGCATATAAATTGCGTTTAGTTCCATTCCTATTGGACGCTCGGACTCTAACTCATCAAGACGTTTTGCTACAGCCTGACCCATAGTTACGACATTGCCGCCTGTTACTGTTGCTATGCCTATTCCGAGGGCTGGCCTGCCGTTAAAGAACATCATCATTTCCTGAGGGTCTATGTAGTCGCGTCTTATCTCTGCAACTTCTTTGAGTCTTATAACTTTCCCGCCTGTACCTGCTATGACTGTCTCGCCGAAATCTTCGATATTAATCAGGCTTCCTGTAGGGTTAATCGTGACGTATTGATCGCCGTAAAAAGTTTTTCCCATTACAGAGAGGCTATTTTGCTGATTCAGAACGTCAAATATAGTATTAGCAGATATTCCCAGAGAACGCAGCCTTGATGACGAGAATTCTACGTAAATCCCTTCAGTTTGTTCACCGAGAATATTAACTTTTGCGACTTCAGGGACTAACACTAATTCTTTCTTCAGGAAATCAGCATACTCGTATAATTCTCGCATGGTATAACCGTCTCCTGTGAGTGCGTAATACTGTCCAAAGACATCACCGAAGTCATTATTAATTACGACTGTGCAGCCTGAAGGGAGATTAACGAGAGCATCATTAACTTTCTGGCGTAAGACGTTCCATATTTGGGGCAGGTCCTCAGCTGTGTAAGTGTCTTGAATATCGACGTAAATAACAGCAAGGCCCGGTGTACATCGAGTGCGGATTTTCTTGATTTCTCCCATTGCCTGAACAGCGTCTTCCATGCGGCTTGCGGCTTCCTGTTCGACCTCGTAAGCTGTTGAGCCTGGGTATACTATAGAGATAACGGCTGTCTTAATCGTGAAAGCAGGGTCTTCAAGTTTGCCTATGCTGAAGTAAGCAGAGACCCCGCCAATTGCAATCATAACGCAGATAAATAAGAGAACTGTACTGCGTTTTATACTGGCGCGCGCAATGTCCATTCCATAAAAACTCCTCCTGACATAAATTTTACGATAACAGCAAATAATTATAATTCAACTAAATGTTCACGCAAAATATTTTGTGCTAAACTTGTACGAAAATTTTTTTAAGGGGAATAATCATAACTTGAATAACGATAATAATAACACAGCCAGAAAATTAAACGGTTCTGAAATATTAATTCAGTGCCTCTTAGAACAGGGCGTTGATACAGTATTCGGCTATCCGGGCGGGACAATACTTAACGTCTACGATAAGTTATACGATTACCCGCAGATCCGTCACATTCTGACCTCACATGAACAGGGAGCTTCACATGCTGCGGACGGTTATGCCCGCTCAACTGGCAAAGTCGGAGTCTGTTTCGCAACTTCCGGGCCTGGTGCAACTAATCTCACTACAGGAATTGCAACGGCTTATATGGACTCAGTGCCCGTAGTGTTCGTAACCTGCAATGTCAACAGCGATTTAATTGGCCGTGATGCCTTTCAGGAAGTCGACATAACCGGTGTAACTCTGCCGATTACAAAATCTTCGTATATAGTCAGCGATGTCAAGGATTTAGCCAATACAGTGAGAGAAGCATTTGCTATTGCGCGTTCAGGCCGGCCCGGACCAGTGTTGATTGACATTCAGAAAAACGCAACGGCAGCTGAATGCGATTACACACCAGTCACACCAGAAGAGTTTATGCAAAGCAAGGGCACTCGCATAGAAAGACTTATAGCAACACATCACCCTTCTGTGAGCTATCCTGATATTGATATGAATGCAGTCGAGAAACTGGCCGAAATGCTTGACGAATCCGAAAAGCCTTTATTAATCTGCGGCGGCGGAGTAGTCAGGTCAGGAGCTTCTGAAGAGTTCCGGGAATTTGCTCACAAACTCGACATTCCAACAGCAATAACAGTAATGGGAGGCGGTGCCTTCGGAGGCTATGACCCATTAGCAACCGGAATGATTGGAATGCATGGCTCTCAGGCTTCTAACATGGCTTGTGATGCATGTGATTTACTCTTGGCTGTAGGCTGCAGGTTCTCGGACAGGGTAACCCTTAATCCAGCAGGTTTTGCAAGAAACGCAAAAATCGTCCACATTGACATCGACCCTTCTGAGATAAACAAGAATGTAAGAACTGACCTTCACATAATCGGCGATGCTAAAGAAGTATTGAGGCTTTTGCTCTCGAAAATCAAGCACCCTAAGAAGCACGATGACTGGAAGAATTACGTGTTCTCATTCAAGCGTGAGACCGAATACGAGGACACTATCGAGGGCACATTGACACCCAAACAGGTCTTGGCAGCAGCCGCGGAGATTTTGCCACAGGACACAATGGTAACTACAGATGTCGGCCAGCACCAGATGTGGGCAATTCAGCACTTCAGATTTGATTACCCCGGTCAATTAAACACTTCAGGAGGCTTTGGCACTATGGGCTTTGGACTTGGGGCAGCTATAGGCGTTCAGGTCGGAAATCCTGAAAAGACAGTACTGCATGTTACAGGTGACGGAAGTTTCAGAATGAACTGCAACGAACTCGCAACTGAGCAATTCTACAAACTCCCGATTATCACGCTATTATTCAATAATTCGACGCTTGGAATGGTCAGACAGTGGCAGCACTTAATCTATCACGAGAGATATTCGCAGACTACGTTGGACAGAGCACCGGATTTCGCAAAACTCGCAGAAGCCTACGGACTTCACGGTGTAAGAGTTAATGATGTTCCCGGACTCAGAAGGGCATTGACAGAAGCCGTAAATTCTCGTTCTGACGGATTAGGCTGGGTCATTGACTGCAAGATAAACATTGATGAGATGGTTCGCCCAATGGTCGGAGGTTCCAGCTTCATCACTAACTTCATGCTTTATTAGTCCGGAGGTGAAAGAATCATGCAGACGAAAGAAGCAAACCCGAATTTAAAGCGATACACCATAGTCACAGCAATGGACAATCAGGCCGGAGTTCTTTCTCAGTTAGCTCATTTATTTTCACGCAAGGGCTATAACATCGAGACTATTGCAGCAGGCTGGACGGTTGACCAGAACGTAACGCGCTTCACGATAGAGATTTACTCTGACGAAGAGAGAATCAAGTTACTCTGCAGTCAATTAAGAAAACTCGTGCCGATTCACTATGTTGAGATTCTTGACCCGTCAAAGTCAATCAGACGCGAGTTAATGCTTGTACGTGTTCATGCAGCGGACAGGTCTGCCCGTAACGAGATAATCCAGATAGCAAATATCTTCAGGGGTTCAGTCATTGACATAACGCCGGATTCTCTTACCCTTTCGGTAACAGGAGATGACCAGAAAACCCAGGCGTTCGAGAGCTTGTTAAAAGAGTTCGGGATAATCGAGCTTGCAAGGACAGGGATCGTAGCAATCGAGCGCGGCGAAATGTAAGTAGTTATGAATATTGCTGTCAGTGAAAAAGAAATTGCTGGCAGCGTATTTTTCACAAAGACTTGACAGAAAAAGGGGTAAAGATTAAAATATCCCTCGTGTTCGACGAAGGGCGGATAGTTCAGCGGTAGAACACCTGCTTTACACGCAGGGGGTCGTAGGTTCGAACCCTGCTTCGCCCACCAGGTTTAACGAGTAACGCGGGGTCGTAGCTCAGTCGGTTTAGAGTGTCGGCCTGTCACGCCGAAGGTCGCGAGTTCAAGTCTCGTCGGCCCCGCCAAATTTATTAAATCAGGTGAGGGGATAA
>JAFSQO010000504.1 GCA_017446645.1 Synergistaceae bacterium
AGTGATCTTGCAGACTTCATAAACAGCAAGGCAAGCTCATTTACGATAAACGGCGTTACTCAAGACCCTGTGAATCTCAAAGTTACAGCTGATACGACAAATAACACGCTCACGTTCGTACCGAATGACTCTATCAATGGCAATTCTCCCGTCGAAATCACGGATTACTCTGGAATGCTTGGCAATCTCACGGAAATCAAATCAGAAATCGGAGTCCAGATGAGGAGCAGAGTCAACAGCATTGACGAGGCCCTGAACATCTCAGGCTCATTCAGGATTCAGGTAGGCACTCAGGGAACTAGAGTAAAATCAAAGATATTCAAGGACAATCCCAGCGAGAATTTAGATGCAGGCCAAATCCTCAGTAAAGGAACAGCCGGCGAAAAGCATACATTTAGAATTGGCGTATCAAATGACCAAGTAGATATAACTGCATCATGGAATGAATCAACTAAGCAGTGGACTCTGAGCAGTGACTTGGGAAATTCTGAAACTTACGACGACACTATAACTGTTGAAGAGTTTGCTGACTTCATATCAGGTACGATAACTAGGAGCAAGACTACAGGCGATAATCCGGAATTCTCGAAGCTGAGAGTCGTTGCAGGGCCTTCAACTAATCCAAAGACGCAATTTTACATAGAGTCAAGCGATAATCATTTAATCTCCATCTCTGACGTTGAGGGAACTTTGGCCGAACACTTGGGCATGGTAAACGACAACCCTGTAATAACGATTAATGTGGAGAGTTCTGACTCACTGGCTACGATTCGCAACAAGATTAACGAGAAGTACCAGGCCGAACTGGGATTAACTAAGCCGGAACAATGGGTTCATGCATCGCTTCAGCAGGACAGCGATCAGTCATGGTATTTGACTATTGCAGCAGACGTTGCAGGAGAAGCCCAGAGAATTACACTCATGGGAGCCGAGGACGGAAATATGCAGGTCCTCCGCAGACTTGGCCTCACTAAGAATGAAGAAATCTCTGTTGACATGAACGTAGCAAACGCAGGCAATACCGTGAAGAGCTGGGCTTTAGAAGGCACTGAAGACCTTTCGAGCTGGGCAGGTTCGAGTAATTCAGGTAATATAACCATAAAAATTGGCGGAACTGATTACGGCCCCATAGATTTAACGCAAATTGCTTCAGCTGATGACCTCGTAAAAAAAATTAATAGCACAGCAGGGAGTAATATTGCTTCTCTTGACAACTCAGGGCATTTGATTCTTGAATCTTCTGACGGTGCGGTTACTGTAAAGGGAAATGGCAATGCTGTAACAGAAATTTTTGATTCAAGTAAAGCACCTACTGACACCTTGACGAGTACAGAAACCGTAAAGGGCACTGCGGATATTTCAAACTGGGCAGGTTCAAGCACTTCAGGGTCCCTAATTATAAACATTGACGACGGCAACAACACACAGTACGGCCCAATAGATTTAACGCAAATTGCTTCAGCTAATGACCTGGTAACACAAATTAATACTGCAGCAGGAAAAACTATTGCTTCTCTGGACTCAGGAAAATTGACTCTGGAATCTTCTGACGGCCCGATTACAGTAACGGGAACAGGTAAGGCAATCAGCGAGATATTTGGTGCTTCAAAGAGTTACAGGGAAGTAGCTTATATTCCTTCAACAGGAATTGCTCAGGACGCTTCTTTCTCGTTAAACGGTGTGCGTTATCTCTCAAGTGATAATATGTTCAAGGAGGCCCGCAGGATACCCAGCATAAACACTGACGGAAGCTCAAACTACAGTGCTACGGCATTGAGTGAAGTTAGCGATGGCATGTGGTTCAACCTCAAGAACTCAGGTGTCACTTCAGTTACAGTAAAGCACCATGTTCAGGGCGGTTCAGTAAAAGGACTTGAGGAAGTAAGAGACGGCTTTATCCCTAACATGAAGGATGCCTTGAATGAGGTTGCATTCAATCTCGCTAAAAACTTCAACGCCTATCAGTATTCAGGTTATGGCATAGCCAGCGAAATCAACACAACCGGTAAAGCCTTCTTCACTCCTCTGGCAACTAAGGCAGGAGCAGCAAAGGCTTTGACAGTCAGTGATGAAATTAGCGCAAATATCTCGCTTATAGCTGCGGCAATGGGCAAGAAGGACGCGAACGGAATTGCTTCGAGCGGCAAATCTGGAGGCAGCGGTGACGGAACTAATGCCTCTCGAATGGTGAATTTAAACTGGGAGAAACTCGTTGACGGGACTACAACACTCAGCGGGGTTTATGACGCAATGCTCACGGAAATCGGCGCAGAGGCAGCTCATGCGAATTTGATGTACAAGACCCAGCAGACAGTATCAGATCAAATTGACTCACAGCGTCAGGCAGTCAGCGGCGTAAATCTTGACGAAGAGTTAATGGACATAATAATTTTAAATCGCGCGTTCGGTGCAATGTCCAGATACGTTACTGCTATAGATGAAATGCTAAATACTATAATTAACGGATTCGGTTTAGTTGGCCGATAAACTTTACAGAACCCGTTAGCGAATTTCGCCCTTCCCGGAAGGAAACGGGGAGGGGATTTTTTTA
>JAFSQO010000505.1 GCA_017446645.1 Synergistaceae bacterium
ATCCCCCTTGCTTTCTCGCTTGCAAAGAGGACTAACAGGAGCGCATTGTTCTACACGATACCCCTTCTTGCAGGTCTTGCAGTAGGACATGCATTTATCCCGCCGACTCCCGGACCTGTTCTGGTTGCGAATATGATTGGCGTTGATTTAGGCTTTGTAATCTTAATCGGCATATTCTGCGGAACCCTTGCAATGATAGTCGCAGGCCCAATCTGGGGAGCTTTTTGCGGTAAAAAGTATTTCGTCCCAGTTCCCGAACAAATCAGGAATCAGGAGGACTTCGACAAGTCAAAACTTCCGAGCTTCTCAACTATTGCAGGAATAATATTAATCCCGTTACTGCTCATAATTCTTAAGTCAGTATTCGGAGTTATCCCTTCAATGGCAAACGTCATGCCTATATTTAATTTCTTGGGCGAGCCTTTTGTTGCATTGTTAATCGCTACGATTTTTGCCATGTACAGATTAGGACTCAAGCACGGTTTCACTATGCAGGAGCTTGAGAAGGTCATGACCAAGTCCCTTGAGCCTACAGGATTGATTTTGCTCGTTACTGCTTGCGGCGGAGTTTTGCGTTATGTCCTTCAGTATTCAGGAATAGGCAATTTAATCGGCAATGCTGTTGCTTCTGTGAATATGCCAATCGTTGTAGTTGCCTTCTTAGTCGCTACTCTTGTCAGAATTTGCGTAGGAAGTGCTACGGTCGCTATGACAATGGCTGCCGGTATAGTCGCTGCAATGCCTGCCGTCCAGTCTCTGACTCCGTTATACAAGGCGTGTGTTGTCGCTGCAGTTGCCGGAGGTTCGACAGTATGCTCACACTTTAATGACTCAGGCTTCTGGCTGGTTAAATCACTCGTTGGCCTCGATGAAACTACGACCCTCAAGACCTGGACAATCATGGAGACACTTGTCGGAGTCGCAGGCTTCGTCGTAGCGTTAATCATTTCGTTATGCTTCTAAATTAACATTAACCCTTCCCGGCCTTCCCTTAGCAGGGACGGAGCAAAGTCTCACCTGTGAAGGAAGGATTTAGGAGGGTAAAGTACACAAACAACGGAGGTTAATAATATGGAACTCACAAGCCAGAAAATGCGCAAGATCGCCCCGGAGTTAGACCCGTTGAGAATCGGCACGGGCTGGAAACCTGAAGACCTCGACAAAGTGCAGATTATCATAGAGAGTACAGCAGGAGACAGTCATCCAGGGAGCGGTCATTTATTCAAGCTCGTTGAGGCAGTCAGAAAAGGCATCAGTGAGGCAGGAGGTTACGGAGCAAGATATTTCTGCACGGATATTTGCGACGGCGAAAGTCAGGGACATGACGGGATCAATTTCTCACTCGCAAGCCGTGAAATGATCGCAAACATGATAGAGATTCATGCAAACGCTACACCTTTTGACGGCGGAGTCTTTATCTCTTCATGCGATAAGGGAATGCCCGGTAATTTAATCGGAATGGCAAGGGTAAATATCCCCTCAATTATGGTAACAGGAGGCACAATGAGTGCTGGCCCTGAACTCTTAACTCTCGAACAGCTCGGAATGTACAGCGCAAAGTTTGAGAGAGGCGAAATCGATGAGGCAAAATTACTCTGGGCAAAACATAATGCCTGTCCCTCATGCGGTGCGTGTTCTTTCATTGGGACTGCTTCCACAATGCAGATAATGGCCGAAGCTATGGGGCTGACTCTTCCGGGAAGTGCCTTGCTTCCTGCTACGAGTCCTGACCTGATAGATTATGCATATAACGCAGGAAAGAGAATCGTCGAGCTTGCCAAACAGGGCGTTAAGCCTTCAGACATCGTAACAATGGACAGCTTAGAGAACGCTATCATGGTTCACGCAGCTATTTCAGGCAGCACGAATTGTTTACTGCACCTTCCTGCTATTGCTCACGAGTACGGACTCACGATTACCGGAGACACTTTCGACAGACTTCACAGGGGAGCGCACTATCTTCTTGATTTACGTCCTGCAGGAAAATGGCCGGCTGAATTCTTCTATTATGCCGGAGGAGTCCCTGCAATCATGGAGGAGATTAAGGCAGTCCTTCACCTTGATGCTAAGACTATCACAGGTAAGACTCTGGGTGAAAATCTTGAGGAGTTAAAGGCTTCAGGATTCTACGAACGCTGCCAGAAGTGGCTCGACGAGGCAAATAAGAAATACGGCATAAACATCACGAAAGAAGACATCATAAGACCCTACGATAAAGCAATTGGCACAGAAGGAAGCATTGCAGTCTTGAAAGGTAATTTAGCACCAGAAGGCGCAGTCATCAAGCATACAGC
>JAFSQO010000056.1 GCA_017446645.1 Synergistaceae bacterium
ACTGTTGAGATTATTAAATACATGTTGGAGCAAGTTCAGCAGGGCAAGCAGATTTTTTATTCAATATATCCGGAGAATGATCCTCGTGTAAAAGATACTGGTTTATTTTTCTTCAGGGGTAAGGCTGGTAATAAATTCGCCGTTTGTAACGCAGGAGGAGGCTTTGCGTATGTTGGAGCAATGCACGACAGCTTCCCTCATGCTCTGGAATTATCAAAAGTGGGTTATAATGCTTTTGCTTTGATTTACAGACCAGGAGCTGACTCAGCGTGTGAAGATTTAGCACGTGCAATAGCTTTTATCCATGAAAACGCTGAAGAATTAAATGTCAACGTAAGAAATTACTCTTTATGGGGAGGCTCTGCAGGAGCAAGAATGGCATCATGGCTTGGGACATGGGGCACAGAATATTTCGGCGAAAAAGAATATCCCCGTCCTTCGGCAGTAATAATGCAATATACAGGACTGTCAGAAGTAACAGGCCGCGAACCTCCGACTTATAACTGTGTTGGCACAAATGACGGGATTGCTTCATATCGGGTAATGCAAAATCGAATTGAAAAAATTAAAGCAAACGGAACAAACGCAGAAATCGAAATTTTTGACGGATTATCACACGGCTTCGGACTTGGCGAAGGAACTGTTGCAGAAGGCTGGCTTAATCGAGCCGTAAATTTTTGGGAGAGACAAAATTAACAGCTCAATTTCACCTGGACTTTCTAGCGTTCATTCTGTGCTATCATTTCCCGCACCGTATCTACGCTTATATTTCCCTCCATTGGGCCGAACGCAGCAGCATTCAATGCTCCGGCAGCAGCTCCCATTTGGGCAGATTCAGCTAATGTCTTTCCCTCTGCAAGACCGCAGATAAATGCAGCGTCATAACTGTCTCCTGCACCTGTAGCATCTGCCTGTTTGACTTTATAGATTGGCTGAGTGTGTTCAAGGCCCTTTCTCGTGTAAACCTGAGAGCCTTTAGAGCCGTTCTTCAGCACGAGAATCTCTAACGCAGGACTCTGGAAGACTTTTGCAATTGCATCGTCTATGCTCTGTTCGCCAGTCAGCATCTTTAATTCAGAGACTCCGGGCATAAGAACCGCACAATTTGCGAAAACTTCTTTAAGGACAGAAATATCGCTGGTCATTTCAAGACGGACGTTAGGGTCAAAGCTGATTTTTACTCCATTAGCTTTCATCATGTGCATAGTCTTGATTATTTCGTTGGCAAAATTTGCATTTGACATCAGGGAGCAGCCCATTATATGCATGAACTTCGTGTCCCTGAATTCCTCCTGATTATTTGCAGGAGCCTTTGACATTGTGAACGGCGAATTACTCATGTAAAATGCATATTTTCTATCACCATCTGATGAATAACTCACGAAAGCTACTCCTGTATTGCCTTTGTCTGATACTATGACGTTGTCAACGTTTACACCGTCTTTTTTCAGGCGCGACAGGACATTTTTACCAAAGTCATCATCACCTACACCGCTGATTATTGCTGCAGAGTGATTGAGTCTAGCAACAGTACTTATGAAAATTCCCGGAGCACCGCTTGGAAAAGGCCCTCTGAAATAATCTGTCTCGTATAAGGGCGTATCTTCTTGAGGACGCATAATTTCTACTAATAATTCGCCCATTGTTATAATTTCTGCCATGTAAATCAATCTACCTTTCGTAAATAAATTTATGCTGCCTAACGCATAATGCATGATTAGTGTTAAGCAGCAAATGGAGATAAAACTAGAACTTACTGAGCTGCAACTTCTGACGCATATACGCCTTCATTCGCTCCTGTATATAGCTCGGAACTTTCTGCATGTTTCCCTTGTCGCCGAACTCTGAAGCATACTCGCGGAAACTGTCATAATACAGCCTGAAGTACTCTGTCCCGACGTTGAACTTGTTGATGCCCCTGCGGAATGCCTGCTCTAACTGGTCATGGGGAATTCCGCTGCCTCCGTGAAGAACTAAAGGTGTATCAGTAGCAGCATTAATTGCATCTAAACGCTCCAGATCCAATTTCGGTGTAGTTAAATAGACACCGTGAGCACTGCCTATAGCGACTGCAACGGAATCAACGCCTGTCTGTTCACAAAA
>JAFSQO010000506.1 GCA_017446645.1 Synergistaceae bacterium
CAGGGTGAAATCTTTGCTGACTGTGATACCTGCGGCTGTCAGGCTGACTTTGAACGGGTATTTCCCGGCAGTATCAGTAATTCCTGAGATTGTACCGTCAGACGAGAGTGTGAAACCGCTGGGCAAGTCTCCGCTGACCTTCGACCAGTACACAGAATACCCCGGTGTTACGTCATACGAGAGTGTCTGAGAGTATTGAGTGTTGACTGTAGCCGAAGGGAGAGTATTCGTAAGTATCACAGCATGAGCCTGTTCTTTTCCTTTATCATCTTTATCATCACCCTTATCATCTGACTTGATTACTGAGATATCGAACGTATTTTCAACCGTAACTCCGTAAACATACGCTTGAACCGTAAATTCATAACTTTTTGCCGTGTTCGGAGTGCCTGAGACTTCGCCCGTATAGTTCCACAATGTAAGACCATCAGGAAGACTGCCTGACGAGATTGACCAAAACACATCATCAGCACTTGGTGACAACTCAAAATCGAACGAGCAGTAATTATCGAGACTGAGAGACGAGGGGATTGTCTCAGAAGTTATACTGAACTCAGGCAGAACGTTGATAGTTATTGTCTCGACCGCAGGAGTGAAAGGTGTGTTATCAGCCTCTGCCTTGAGAGTGAAAGTATAATCACCAGCCTCATTAAGGTAACCGGCAATTTCTCCTGTATCTGCGTCAATGTTCAAATTTCCTGGAAGACTTCCGCTTGACACAGACCATATTATCGACGCATGAGATAAATCGGCATTAACTGCGTTTAACGATGGCAAGATGTCAACGTAGTCTCCTATATTCAAAGTCATATCACCAATGTCATTTATTGATAGACAGGGAACAACAGTAATAGTGAATGTTTTGCTGATTATCTGACCGCCGTAATTCACAGACAGGGTGAACGATTCAGTGCTTGGTGTTGACGGAATACCTGAAAGATATATCTTGTCCCCAATCCTGTATCGTCCAATCCATGAAGGAACAGGGCTTAAATCAAGGTCAACAGGAACGCTCATTTCGATATAGTTTTCGTATTCTGACCCTTCAATAGCGTTATCGAGGACGGAAGGTGTTACAAAATAGAAGACGTTGGCAGTGTTCTTAGTACAGCCTGTGTTCTGGTTAAGTGCCTTTCTCTCATCAATTCCAATGCCGTAAGCCGCACCGCTGTAGGTGTTGTTCTTGATGTTTGATGAGCTTCCGAAATGGTTGTGAATTTCGCCGACGACACCGCCCTGATAGCTTGCTGAACCTCTGACAGCAGCGCGTGAATTATTTTCCTCAATGTAACCAAGTTCTAGAAGTCCTGCAATTCCTCCTGCTGCCCTTGAGTCTGCCTGAACATATCCTCCATTAACATTATTGCTTTGAAGCATAGTACCAGAGTTTACATGTCCTACAATTCCGCCTGCGACGTTTCCAGCTGAGATTTGCGAATCTTCGCCGACAGTGTTGTTAGCGATGAAACCGCCGAAAGTCGTGCCTACTATTCCGCCTGCTGATTTTCCTCCAGTGATCTCACCGCCTTCAAACGTACAGCCTGTTACAGTTACGTCAAGGCTGTCGTTGGCATAAAGCTCATCGACTTCGAGAAAGCCGACAATTCCTCCGGCAGATTGAGAGCGCGTACTGTCTGAATCACCTTCTGCCTTTATGACGGAATAATGCTTGACCGTACAGCCATCGATGTTCCCGGCGGCCATTGCACCGACAATTCCTCCGGCATATGAGAAGAACTCGCCTCCCGATGTCGTGATGTTTCCGCTGAAGTCGCATGACTGTATTTTTCCTCCATACATGTTTGCGGCTATTCCTCCAGCGTGCATTTTGTGGAGTATGATTTCTTCATCGTCTGTTATCTCTGAAATTTTTATATCGCAGGAAACATGACAGTTGAGTATTTTACCAGAATGAAGCGTCGATGTTATTCCAGCTCCGAGAAATCCTCCGTTTATACTTCCGCCAACATTGAGGTTCTTCACAGCATATTCCGACGAATCGTCATTCTCTATAGCTCCGAACAATGACGAGTTCTGGTAATACGTAAATGAATGCGTTACTCGCATATTGGAGCTGATGTAATACGTATAACTGGAGACATCAGGAATAGGATTCAGTTTTATGTAGACAGTATGACCGCCTCCGTCAAAATGCCCATTGAAAGAAAGGACATCGGAATGTCCTGTGGCGAAACTTCCCACGTCAATTATGTCTTCAGATACGCTTACATCTTCCCAATATTCCCTGTCTTGGCTGTCATATCTACGCACGCTTGTAATTGTACTATCAACGAGGGTATATACAGGCGAAATCAGCTCACCCAATTTCGACAGCTGAAGATCGCAGCTCAAAAGGTAATACTTTTCGCTGCCGTCATTGAGTTCGTTCTGCAACGCTCTGAAATCGTCATGATTGTATATTACGTAGGGAGTATCTTTGCTTCCGTCCCCTGTATACGACCATGAACATTCCGCAAACAATGCCGCAAGAATCAGTGCAGCAATCAATTTTTTCATGACTACTAGCTCCAATCGTTCTATTTATTCTTTGAGGATTTTAATTTTGTTGACTTGCTGCTTGACTTCACCTCAGATGTTTTCACTGTTGAAGCCTTGACCTCTTTGGCTTTTTCCTGAAGGTGCTGAAGCCTGCGCTCAGTCGGCGGGTGAGAATTAAAGCCGTTAGGCTGAGTTACGAACTTGTTGTCAGCAAAAGCCTTCATTGCGTTGTAAAGTCCGTAGGGGTCATAACCTGCTTTCTTGAGCAATTCAGTGCCGTAGTCATCAGCTTCGACCTCCTGGCCTCTTGAGAAGCCGCTTTCGGCCAAATTCATGCCGACCTGCCCTGCACCCTGAGCGATAGCACCGCC
>JAFSQO010000507.1 GCA_017446645.1 Synergistaceae bacterium
CGGAGCATTAGCACTTGCACTTGCAGCATCAATGATATTTGTTAGAAAGCGTTCATAAAGACTGAACAGCATTCTTTATAGAGCACTTAACGCAGAAGTTAGCTCCTAGGGGTAACACCCTAGGACCTTTTTTTTTGTCTGAAGAGTGCACAAAAAAAGGGAGGCTGCTTGAGTCTCCCTGAAAGTCTTTGACTAATCACTACTCACTAGTTTTTAACGAGTACGCCACAATTCCCAGCGCAATAATGTATCAGTTAAATAATCATCGAGTCTGGCCAGGAACAAATCGCAAATCTCGTCAGGAATACCGTAAAACCCTTCAGCAATCGAACATGCTATAGCCGTCAAAGTGTCAGAGTCCCCGCTGAGTGATATGGCCTGCCTCGTGACATCTTCAAAGCTGTTACCCTCAAGAAATGCCGTTATTGCTTCCGGTACTGTCTGCTGGCATGACTCAACGTGAGAATAGCTTGGCCGTATGTCATCAAGGGTTCGCGATAAATCATAGCCATAACGCGTTGTAACGTAATTTTTTATCTCTGCCTTATCGTGCCCTGTCCTTGCGAGAAAGATTGCCCCTGCTGTTGCCTGTGCCCCTTTAATGCCTTCGGGGTGATTGTGTGAGACCCGCGCGCTGATCTCTGCGAATTTCTCTACGCTCTCTAAGTCATTGAATGCCCAAGCTACAGGAGAAACCCTCATTGCTGAACCGTTGCCAAAGCTGTTATAGGGTCTGGGATTTTTTTTCATGAGCCAGTAAATAAATCTTGAGCCATAACCTGCATTGGGATATTTTAGACCGAACGACTGCATTGACTTTATTACCTGAGCCTCAAATTTCTCTTCGCTGACATGACTGCCCTTAACAGGAATTGCCTTGACGATTGCATCAGCTATTGCAAGGGTCATCACAGTATCATCAGTAAAGCGTGACTCAGGATATAGAAGCTCGAACTTCTTGGAGTGTGCAAGCTCCCTGTTTCTGTCAAACTCGAAGGGACTGCCCGC
This sequence comes from Synergistaceae bacterium, assembly GCA_017446645.1. Classification (GTDB taxonomy): domain Bacteria; phylum Synergistota; class Synergistia; order Synergistales; family Aminobacteriaceae; genus JAFUXM01. The sequence goes on from JAFSQO010000507.1 coordinate 1,009, forward strand.
TATGTCGCCGATTATTGCGCCTAACATGATCGTTTGTTTACCCTTTGAAAGGCTTTACGTCTTTGACTGCTTCCTTGAGAGAAATCTTTGCGTCATTGTTATCAATATCGAGCATGGAGTATTTTATGTTGCCCATTCCAAGCTCGTGCATGTATGATAACTGACGGAAGCCGTGACGGGACTGCATACGCTCAAAGAGTGCTGCCTTGTCCTTATCAGAGAGCGAATAGACGAGATCCACTGAAGCCTGATCTATCGCTGCAATATCCAGTGAAGCAAGTATGCCTATGTTAGGAGTTACGACAGGTTCAGCAGCAACGCCCTCACAGTCGCATGATACGGACATGTTTCGCATTACGTTGATAAAAGCAATGTGTTCACCGAAATAATCAACTGTAGCCTTTGCCGACTCGCTGATCCTCTCCATGAGTTCTTCCATGTTAATGTCCCATTGATTGGGCTGGCCTGGTGTAGTGTGAATCATTGCCTTGCCGATTCTGCCGTCTGCGCAGCCGATTCCGATATTTTTGTTAGAACCTCCGAAGCCTCCCATGACGTGGCCTTTAAAGTGTGTAAGGACCAGGAGAGAGTCATAATTCAGCATGTGATTTCCTACTGACATTTCAGTGAAGTAATGACCGCCCTTAACCGGAAGCATTGCAGTTCCTTCTTCGTCCATTATGTCAACTGGTGCGAACGTCCAGCCGTTTGTCTTGATTGTCTCCCTGTGAAGTTTTGTAGTGTAGCGTCCGCCCTCGTAATATGCGTTAGTCTCGACTATGTGAGCTTCGGGGAGTTTCTCGGCTATCAGGTCCTTCACCCATTCTCTAGGAACGATGTTAGGGCCGTGAGGTTCTCCTGTGTGTAATTTGATTGCGACTTTGCCTGTTATCCTGGCTGCGATTTTTGCGTAAATCTTCCTCAAGCCTTCAGATGATAAATCGCGTGTGAAGTATACGATTGACTCATTGCCTGAACGCTTCTCATATGGTACGTAGATATTTCCGTCTTTTGCCGGTAACATGTTTTATTATTCCTCCTGTGTGAATTCCTTAGTGGTAAGTAAGCAAGCGTGCCTGAGGAGATTCGAACTCCTGACCTTTGGCTCCGGAGGCCAACGCTCTATCCAGCTGAGCTACAAGCACATTAACTTGTAAATTATAGCACTCCTTGAGCTATTCTCGTGAAGAAATTTATCAAGGGTTCAGCATACAATCCATAAACGAATGCCCCCAGAGCAAGAAGTCCCAATGGTGCAAGCATTTGAATTCCGGGATCTTTTACACCCTGATTTGCCGTTTTGAAGTCGAAATTTTTTCCGGGCATTATGAATATGCTGAATATCGAGAAGATATACAACACCGTCAATACTGCCGAGATCATCATCATTGCAATCCCTGCATGACCGAAATTAGAACTCGCTGCAGAAGCTATACCGAGCTGCCACTTTCCCATGAAGCCAGCCGAAGGAGGAAGCCCGCATAATGCAAGCCCGGAGATTAGCAAAGCCAGTGAAGTCTTAGGCATTCCCACGCCGATTCCCCTCATGTCGAATAAATACTCTCGGTCAGTCTGACACAAGATAGCACCTGCACAGAAGAATAAATTTATCTTCATGACTGCATGACCTCCCATGTGAGTTAATGCCCCTGTCAAGCCTTCGGGAGTGAGTAACAGGACCCCTATCAAAATATACGAGAGCTGGCTTATTGTCGAGTAGGCAAATCTGCGCTTTAAGTGTTGAGTCGCAAGTGCCATTGATGAACCGTATACTATCGTGATACATGCAAGGGCAAACGCTGCCCACTGTGCCCAAGTCCCTGCAAGGCTCTCAGGTTCAAAGACGTACCATGTCAACCTGATTATCGCGAAGATTCCTGCTTTTACGACTGCTACAGCGTGCAATAATGCCGTAACTGGAGTCGGTGCTACAGAAGCAGACGGCAGCCAGCCATGAAAGGGAAATACAGCAGCTTTAACTCCGAAACCCAGAAAGCCAAGAAACCACGCAACCAAAAGCATATTGCTAGGCTCATTTGGCCATACTCCGAACGTGCCCCCTAACCTGAAGAATTCTCCGCCCCCCTGAGACATCGCATAAGTCAGAGCTATGAAGGCACAGGCTGCTCCTCCGACTGAGTAGATTAAATATTTGCGTCCTGCATATCTCGCCCGTCCGTCCATCTCGTGCATCACTAGGGGTAAAGTTGTCAGGGTCATTACTTCATAGAATAAGTATAGAGTCAGCAAGTCCGATGATAATGCAATGCCTGACACGACTCCATAAGTCAAGACGAACCAGCCGAAGAAAGTTGACTCCCTGTGTTCGTGACTCATGTACTCGAAAGCGTACAAGCTCGTCAACGGCCATAACAGCGCAATAAGGACAGCAAAGGCCATCCCGAGTCCGTCAAGTCTTAACGCAAAGCCGGCACGTTCTGAGAGCCTGAACAGGGTAAGGGTCCCTTCAGGAGGATATATTACAAGAAGCAAAATTATTAACGTGTTAAGAATAACAGAGCATTCAATAAAAATATTTCGTGAAGTCCGCGATTTGAAATTGACCAGAAAAATTAAAGCAGCAGAAATCGCAGGGATTATTATTGGCAGTAATAAAAATTTTTCACTCATAATATATAACACGCTCCTTCAACGAATTTTTATTATTATATCTTGACTCTGACTCTGTCGGGGTGTTCGCCGCTCCAGCCGACCGGGGGCATGTTCTCAATGCGCGAAATGTCTTCAGGTTCAAGGCTGATATTCACGCTCTCAAGATTTGCCTTCATGTGCTCAAGGCTCGAAGCTTTGGGTAAGGGCATGACTCCCTCACTAAGACAAAACGCAAGACATAACTGCACAGGGCTGATTTTGTACTTGGCTGACAGCTCGATGATTAACTCGTCCTGAAATACCCTGCCTCGTCCGGTTGGACTCCACGCCTGAACGAGAATGTTTTTATCACGATAATAATTCAACGCGAATGCCTGAGTATACCCCGGGTGAAATTCCATTTGGGTAACTGAGGGTTTTACTTTGCAGTTATTCAGGATATTTTCTGCATGATATGGCAAGAAATTACTGAGTCCGAGTGCCTTTATTTTCCCCTGCTCATGTAATTCTTCGAGGGCCTGCCATGTTTCGAGGTCTAATGCCTTCCAGTCCTTGAGCGTTAAGTCAGGTCTTGGCCAGTGAATCATGAACACGTCAACATAATCAGTCTTAAGGGAGTCAAGGGTCTTGTTGAATGCCTCTATAGTTGCTTTATAACCCATGTCGCCCTTCCAGAGTTTTGAGGCGATGATGAACTCTTCACGCTTCATGCCGCTTTGAGAGATTGCCTCGGCTATGAGTGACTCGGTTCCGTAGAAAGATGCCGTGTCGAAATATCTGTAACCTGCCTCGATTGCCCGTGAGATTACATCGCTAAAGCCTGCTTTGTAAGTTCCGAAACCTATAGCAGGAATTTTAAGCCCGTTGTTAAGAGTCAAGATGATTCATTCCTTTCTGATTGTATGAGTATTTTCATAATGAATCATTAGCACAAAATCTCGAAAAATTTCAGGGTGAATTTATGTATTTTTTACTTGAA
>JAFSQO010000508.1 GCA_017446645.1 Synergistaceae bacterium
ATTGAATCCCCGTGTTGTTCTGGTATTTGCCGTTAGTGTATTTCTCGTAAGGCTCTGAAATAGTGTGATAATAAATCTGAGCTATCTGGACCCCGGAGTAAATCCTCACAGGTTGAACGCAAAATAATTCGAGCGTCCAGAATCCGGCAAAGCCTACATCACCGAAGCCTGCAGTCACATGAATGCAAATCCCCAATCTCCCAATCGAAGAACGTCCCTCAAGCATTGGGATATAACCCTCTGTCCGAGTATATTCACGAGTCCGGCCAAGATATAATTTACCGGGCATCATAACAAAGCCTTCAGGAGGAATCAAAATTTTCTGAGTCGGATTATCATGTCTCATGTCAAGACTTTCGCACGTGTATGTGACTAACTCATCATGCAGCGACAAGTTATAGCTGTTTGGATTGAGTCTATTCTCGTCAAACGGCTCTATGATTATCTCGTGTCCTATGTGTTTCCTGATTTCAAGTCCTGAAAGTATCATGTTATGCAAACTCTCTTTCTCTCTCGTGTATTTCATAAATAATTATCACGTCAAATGCTTAATCACACGCTGATATAATATTGCAAAAATTCACATGAAAGGCAAAAATTTTCTTCCATGAGCAAAAAACTTCTTACAATTAAAGAGGTAAAGCTGCTCCCCGTAGATGCAGAATTTTACGTCAAGGGAGTAGCTTCGAGATTAACAAGGCGCGTTGACCGCAACAATAATCCTTTCTGGGAAATGGCTTTGAGCGACCAGACTGGTGACATTGAGGGCAAGATTTGGGGGACATCAAGCTGGATTAACAGACAGGGCGGTGACTCGTTTCCCGTTGACCCTGATAACTGCGGGCTGAGATTTGAAGGCTCAAGCATAGGCATATCAGGCAAGGTCGGACAGTTCAGGGATTTGCTGCAATATAACTTTAATGAAGTCTACTATCTTGACCAGGAACAGAACCCTCCGAGCGGTTTCGTGAAAAAATCACCGGTAGATTCTGCATATCTCGAAGACAGTTTCAGGGACCTGATCGCCGAAGTATCTCACAAGGCAATTCATGACTTCCTGCTTTCTGTATTCTTCACGAAATATAATCTCTGGGAAAAGTTTAAGATTTGGCCGGCTGCTACCCTGCTGCATCATGCTTATGTAGGCGGTCTTCTCGAACACTCTGTATCAGTCGCAATTGGGGCGCGTGACATAGCAAGGCATTACGAATCATTCAAGGTCCCTGTAAACATGAATATCGTCTTGGCCGGAGCATTGCTTCACGATATAGGCAAGCTGGAGTCATATACAGTCAACACTACTCCTAAAAATACGGTGAAGGGAAACACTTTAGACCATATTATATTAGGCTCTCACATGTTCATGAAGTTTGCTGAAGCTGAAGATCTCAATGAAGACATAAGTCACGCATTGGCTCATATCATTGTCAGCCATCACGGATTACGAGAATTCGGCTCGCCTGTTCTGCCTCAGACTCCTGAAGCTATGATAGTCAGTGCAGCAGATGATCTTGACTTCAAGCTGAATTACTGGAAGACCCAGATCGAGGCACTAAGTCCTCAAAGTGAGTTCACGGATTTCTTGAGCTTCATTGACAGGAGATTATGGCGGGGCGTTGAAATTAAATGAGCTACCTGATAAAAATATCGCAAGATCATGACGGAAGGAGGCTGGACAGAACCCTGCGCTCTATGTTCAAATGGGTAACTCTTGGGGAAATCATGAAGGCAATCCGCAAGGGTGAGATTCGCATTAACTCTAAGAGAGTCAGAGAACCGGGGACTCACCTGGTTACAGGCGATGAACTCAGCGTAATCTGGCCTCTCAACAGCGATAATCGTGATAATGACTCAAGAATCTTCAGGCACTCTTCATGGGGAAAGATTAAAACTCTATTTCAGGGCGATAACGTCCTAATCATCGATAAGCCCTCTGGTATGCTTGTACAACCTGACGAACCCGGAGGAGACAGCGTAATCTCAAGGGTCTGGGGAGTACTGGGAACTAAAACGCCTGCAGCAGTTCACAGATTAGATCGCAACACTACGGGAGTCCTTGCAGTTGCCTTACACGGTGACTCACTAAGGGCAATGGAGGAGTTATTCAAGAATCGCTCAATGAGAAAATTCTATCTTGCTATAGTTACAGGACGTGCCCCTGAAGACTTGCTGATTGACGCGCCGTTGATTAAAGACTCAGAAAATAATCTGGTGACAGTTGCAGATTCAGGTGAAGGCTTGAATGCCCTGACACACTGCCAGCGAATTGCAGGCGACAGAGATTTTTCTCTCGTTAAACTTGAGCTTCTCACCGGGAGGACTCATCAGGCACGAGTTCACATGGCTCACGTGAGGCACCCGATTCTGGGCGACAGGAAATACGGCAGGTTCTCCGCAAACCGCGATAACAAGGACATAAACCGCCCCCTGTTACATGCCTGGCAGCTTGAGTTTCCCGAAAAAGTTCATGAATCTCTAAGCGAAGTTGCAGGCAAGAAATTTACTGCTCCAATTCCTGAAGATATGCAAAAATTTATTGTGTCACGAGGCTGGGAGGTAATCGTATAGTAAGCAAAATAGTAAGCAAATAAGTAATAATTTATTCTATTCGATAAAAATTTAATGAAATGAAAGGAGGACGATGCGAAGAGCTGTATAATACTTCCGAAAGGAGGTGTATCGAATGTACAAGGCAATAGTGATACGTTTATTGCCAACTAGGTCACAAGCAAAATTATTTTGGCAGAATGTTGGAACAGCACGTTGGACTTG
>JAFSQO010000509.1 GCA_017446645.1 Synergistaceae bacterium
CAGACAAATTACGTCATAGATTATGAAAACCGCTCCATCACTCTTTCAGACGGAAATGTTATTCGATTCCAGAACATTATTTTTGCTGATGGTGCCTTAAGCCGTGCTCATAAAGATTTTGGCTTGAAAGTGAATCCTGTTTTCTGTATGGAAGTCTTTCTTGAAAAAAATGCGATTAAAAATTCAGGTCATAATGAAATTGAAGTTCATTTTGGCTATACAGGTTTGGGTTATCTGTGGGTTTTTCCTTATGCTGACAGAATAGGCGCAGGTTTCGTGAGTACTTCATTCAAAACTGGTTCATATAAAGAGCTGCTGATTAAATTTTTGAGAGAGAGAGGCTGCAGCATTCCTGATAAAGAATTGCGCTTTCTCGGAGCTTACGTGCCGATAAGTCTTGCTGACCAAAATAAAACTCCCGACAATGTCATAATGATAGGCGATTCAGGAGGTTTTGTAGACCCGATTTATTACGAGGGCCTGTACATGGCTTTGTTGTCCGGAAGAATGGCAGGTGAAGCAATCTCTGACTCAAATCCAAATTCCAAGCCTAAACAGGAATTTTTGAGCAGGATGTCCCGCGCCGTCAAGATGATTGAAAGCGGAAAGAAAGCATCAAAGATAATCAGTTCGCCGTTCTTGCAAAGAATTACGCTTAACAGGGTCGCAGGCAAAAAAGGTTTCTTGAAATTTTATTGCGATACACAGCTCTCTGAGTATAATTATCTTCATAATGACACGAAAATCATAACGGATTACTTTAAAGCAAAATTTAAATCATGAAGAATTTATTGAGTCTCATCATAGCAATGATAATCTTCGGCACAATCGGAATATTACGACGCTTCATTCCGTTATCTTCTGCTGTTATTGCATTCTTTCGGGGAGTTCTGGGCGCATCGTTCTTGCTAGTTCTCCTGAAGTTCAAGCACAGAACCTTTACCTTGCCTGATACAAACAACTTAATCAAACTTACATTAAGCGGGGCATTTCTGGGAATTAACTGGCTGTTTCTTTTCGAGGCATATAATTTCACGAGTGTTCCGATTGCAACTCTGTTTTGCTACACGAATCCTGCGATAGTGATTATTCTCTCTGCGATATTTTTGAACGAAAGACTCACTGCGAAAAAAATTTTCTGTCTCGTTCTCTCTCTAAGCGGCATGGTCTTAATTTCCGGAGTCCTCGAAAGCGGACTGCCCGGCAAAAATGACATCAAGGGAATTTTATGCGCCCTGTGTTCTGCATTGCTCTACGCTTCTGTATTAATCTTTAATAAAAAAGTCAGGGGCGTTGAGATTCACTCGAAGACAATAATTCAGTTAAGTGCATCGGCTTTGGTGCTGGTGCCTTATATTATTTTCACCGGCGAATTTTCTTCAGGAGAATGGAGCGCGGAATCTGCGTCGTTGCTGCTCTACACAGGAATAGTGAATACTGGAATAGCTTACGCGCTTTACTTCGGCTCAATGAACGGACTCAGTGCAGGGACAATTGCCTTCTTCAGTTACATTGATCCTGTTACCGCTTTGATTTTTGCGGGTTTGATTCTCGGCGAGAGTCTGACTCTTGCAGGACTTGCGGGAGCTGCTTTGATTCTCGCTTCGTCAGTCATCTGCGAATTTAGAACTTGAGGGTTACTTGCTATAATATTTAATTATTCCATAATGAAAGAGGTTTATATCGCATGAAAAAATTATTGTTAGTCATCGCATTCTTGTTATTCCCCGTCTTGGCCTGTGCAGAGACAATCAACTTGCAGATTGACGGCTCGCAGGGAAAACTAGCTGCCCAAATCCAGAAACCTGAAGACAATAGCAAATTACCAATGGTTATGATTCTTCACGGATTCACTAGCAAAAAAGAGTTTGAATTACTGAAGACCCTTGCTGACGAACTAGAGAAAAATAATATTGCCTCAATAAGATTTGACTTTAATGCTCACGGACAGAGCGAAGGAAAATTCGAGAACATGACAGTGCTTAATGAAATCGAGGACGCTAAAAAAGTTTACGATTACGTGAAAAATCTCGATTACGTTGACACTGAAAAAATTTCGGTCGCAGGACACTCACAGGGCGGAGTAGTTGCGAGTATGTTAGCAGGCGAACTCGGAGCCGGGAAGATTCACAAGGTCGTCCTGTTTGCACCGGCGGCAGTTTTGCGTGAAGATGCTATCAGGGGCAACATATTCGGAGTAGCTTTTGATGCAGGCAATCCCCCAGAATCAGTGAAA
>JAFSQO010000510.1 GCA_017446645.1 Synergistaceae bacterium
ATTCTGCCAGCGTCTTACATTCTCTCCAAAGGCGTTAATTCCCTGCGTCCCACAGGTACTCTAATATTGATTTATTGCTTTTGTTGTCGGAATTCTAACAAGATATTCCAGTTATTCAACGAAGCAAATTATACACTACTAATCTAATTGGCGCAATTCATCTCCCACTTATAGAAGTGGGAGTATTCTTGCTGTTTTAGGATAAATTTCACCTCATTCCATATTGTTCAAGACCTGCTGTATGGAAGCAACTATGCTCTTGCGGGCCTGGCTGTCCATGTTATAGCGGTCGATTGCAGCAAATTCACTGTCCATGACTTTGCGGACGTTCTGATTTATCCAGTTGTCGAATTTACTTTCTTCACCGCCGTACATTATGCCGTTGCGAATGAAATTGATATTCTTCACGATTATCGAGATAAATGCGCGTTCAAGACCTATTGCACTTATTACAGCATTGACCATTAAGTCCCTGAGAATGGCTATGTCTTCGTCAAGTATTCTGAGCATATCGCTTTCAGTTTTGGCCTTAAGTGACGAAGCTTTGACGTGCAGGCTCTCCAGGAATTCGCCGAGTGCAGGGATTTTTTGCTCGTCGTGTCTTGCCCTGAGATACTCCGTAATTGTGTCAGTGATTGCAGCCTCGCGTTCGTCTTTGCTGAGTCTTGGCCAGCCTGAATTATAGATTTTGCCTTCGAGCTGCCGTGCCAAATCTTTCGGGATTGAAACGAAACTCAAACCTGCCTTAGAAATCCTTAACGCCCAGTCCTTAAACGGAAGTGCAGATATATTGAACGCAGCACCCTTGAGAAGGGCATCTGAATTACTGTTAAAGAACTCTATCATGGCACTATTTACCGTAAGTGTATTGGCTTCAGCGGCTTTTGGGTCTTTGCTTTCACTGGTCTCATGAGCAAGAATCCTAGCGAAAAATTTCAGTCTTTCCTGCGGTGAGTCAGAAACCTCAACATCTTCGCCTTTACCTTCACATTCACCTTCAGGCATAGAATAATACATAGCAAGCGAGAATAATTCAGGGAGTGTCTTGCGTACCTTATCAAGCCGGTCGTACTCAGCAAAGGGCATAAGTATCAAGGTCTCAATAAGTCCTGAAGCAAAACGTTCTATCAGGATATTGAATCTACATTCCTCGCCGTTCCTGATGAGGAGTTCGTCAAAGAGTTCTGAGGCACTTTGAGTTAATTCTGACTCATAATCTGAGCCTTCCTTCATTCCCATGATAGATAAAAATTTCCGGATTAGTTCCAGCCTTATTTCGTGCTGTTTATTTGATACGATTTCAGCTGCCTCGCGTACTAGATTTTCCATAAAGGACTGATGAATTTTCTTGCGCAGTTCAGAATTTATCGAGGTCAACTGAACTACCCCGTCAATATCTGTTACTACGCTGCGTTTTACGTCATTGACGACTTCAGCAAAACTGTCACTCATCGGGAAAATGTCCTCAATCCCTTTCATGATCTGTGTGCTGAATGGTCTCTGTGTGCCTATTTGCTCTCTATAATTGCTGCTTATGTCATTTGCTGCCCTGTAGAATTCCGCTGCTTTGCCCTTGAGTATCAGCAGGTATTTCCCGCCTGTATCGAAACTGTTCAAGACTTCGGGGCTGTACTTTGCGAGAAGTTCACGTAACAGTTCAATCGTCTCTGATATTGTGTTCTCAGCGCGCTTTTTCAGAACCTCGAATCTGTCATTATCGTAATAGTCTGCAATTTGGGTGTGAAGCTCCTGTACTCCGTCGGGCATTTCCCATTCATCGAGACGGGTTTTAGCGTTTACTTTACCGCGTCTTAATTCGTCCTGAGAAAAGAGATTCAGGCTTTCGAGATACGCCTTTGCTGAACCTGATATTACCCTGCTGCCCAAAGCTATCTGATAACGTTCTGCCTCGTTCCTCAAAGCTGCCTCATTGTCGCGTGCCCTTGCTGCATTCCCTGCCATGTCGATTTTGTTGCCGAAGATGAAAGTCTTATCGCGGAGTCTTATTCCGTCCTGATCTCGGACTTTTCGAAGCATGTCGAGCTGAGGGCTGTTAATATTGGGTCTGTCGCCTACGTTGGTCACCAGAATTATTGCATCAGCCTCACGCAGCATTAACTCGGTCTGTCTCCTGTGAAGTTCAGTAGTAGAGTCAAAACCGGGGACATCATACAGGACAATATTGCTCATGTTCCCAAGTTCACGAGAGCGTATCACAACTTTCTTGACTGCATAAGGGTGGGCACTTCTGATTGCTGAACCGTCAGAGTTATAGCCCGTTATTCCTGTTATGTATAGCTGGAATTCTGAATTCCCCTGCTCATTGTCCCAGAGAAAATTTTTAACAGGACTGCCAAGTATTTCGCTGATAGTCCGGCTTCCCCTGAGTATCGTGAGAATGTCTTCGTCCGTCTTGCCGTTGTGGCGTTCATAGAGGCCGCGTTTTTCGGGGTCTTCTGATACTGCTTCCCAAAGTAATCTCGGCCTCGTTGCGTTCGCCTGCACGTAATTCTGTAGTAGTTTGACATACTCCCCATACCTAAAGGCAGGGGATTCTGGCCTCAACGAACCTTGCCTGCCAAGACAGGTCTTACGGGTTCTCTTCCAATGGTCGATGCCCCAACCATATAATGTTTTTAATGTTTGTACCTCACAGGTTGGCGGATTTTACCCCCTTACTCAACCTGCGAGAAAATAATAAAGCAAAAGCAAGAAATATACAA
>JAFSQO010000057.1 GCA_017446645.1 Synergistaceae bacterium
ATGAGTGGCAGAAGTTATTGCAGTCAGATGAATCAGGAGATTACAGGAAATACGCTAAACTTGTAAAGGACTTTAGACTCAAAAGACATCTCGAAGGCGTTAAATTCAGAGTCAACAGGCTTGCATTGACTCAGGCAGCTATAATTGACAAGTTGCACAGAGCAGGCTTTGAACACACAAAAATTTTGCTTGAAGACGAAGCTCACCTTAAATCAGAAGTTGACGGCATAACTTTTCTCGGACAGTGCGACCGCATAGAGATTTTACGGAGTCCGAATGGCCGGGAAGTTGCTTTTATTGCTGACTACAAAGAGGGCAGGGCTATAGCTTCAGAGTCAGGGCTTGGCAAGATTGAGGCTATGAGCTGGAACTCAGAGAAGCGCAAGAGTTTCAAGTTAGGGCTTCAACTATCATGTTATGCGTCACTGATTAAGGCTTCTCATAAAGAAATAAACCTTGCAGGAGTCTACATTCTGGGACTTGAGGACGGAAAGCTCGCAGGAACTTTTGCCCCTGATGTGCTGAATTACTTCGCAGAATATCTTGACGAGAAGAACAAGAAAACCTCGACACTCGATGACAGAGTCGATGAAGGCTATTACGCTATGAAGTGCGCAGCCGTGATCCTTAACTCAGGAGAATTTGAGCCTGAATACGAGTCGGACTCCTGCAGAAATTGCCACGTCAAAAGCTTGTGCCGTAAAGGTGAATTCAAAGGCGAGAACCTTGCAAGCGATAATGATGACAGTGATAATAGCGATGATAATAACGACAATGACGAAGAATAAACCAGAATAAATTAATCGGAGAGAAAACACAATCATGAATATAATCCTGTTATCCGGCGGTTCAGGCAAACGTCTCTGGCCCCTTAGCAATGACATACGGAGCAAGCAGTTCATTAAGCTCTTCAAGAAGCCCAGACATTCTATACAAATGGGTACGGAATACACGGGCAATTATGAGTCAATGCTGCAGAGGGTTTATCGTCAGCTTAAGACAATAGCCCCTGATTCTGTCGTTACTATTGCTACGTCAAAGTCACAGGTCCCTGCGATCCATAATCAGCTTGGCCTTGATGTCGGCATTTCAGTAGAACCATGCAGGAGGGACACGTTCGCAGCAATTGCCCTTGCTACTGCATATCTTCATGACGTTAAAGGAGTCCCTGAAGATGAGGCCGTCGCAGTCTGTCCCGTTGACCCTTACGTAGAAGAAAATTATTTCAGGACCGTTCAGGAAATGTGCAGGACAGCGCAAAATGGTTCAAAAAATATAATTCTTATGGGTATCTCACCGACTTATCCCAGCGAAAAATACGGATATATAAGACCTGATTCACAAGGCGGCTATTCATTCACGGAAAAACCAAACGCTGAGAAGGCAGCCGAATATATTTCCGAAGGCGCAATGTGGAACGGCGGAGTCTTTGCCTACAAGTTGCGCTACGTCCTCAAAAAGAGCAGGGAGCTTCTTGGAACTGACGACTACGAATCACTCTTTAATAATTATGCAGGACTCAGGAAAATCTCGTTTGACTATGCAGTTGTCGAA
>JAFSQO010000511.1 GCA_017446645.1 Synergistaceae bacterium
AGGCTCGTCAAATCATGGAACAGGACCCGATTCATAATTGCGTAAGGCTTGATTGGCGCGACAAGGTAGCAGTGTTCAGACCACAGGTTCGCAAAGACAGAATGCAGGCTCTTGGACTGACACGGCCTCAGATTAACAATGCAGTCTTGGCAGGAACTACAGGCGTTACAGTCGGAGCTTTCCGGGACGGCGACAGGTCATTAGCCATATTGTTCACTCTCACACCTGAAGAAAGGCACAGGATTCAAAACTTGCAGTCATTGCCTATATGGGCACCGGCTGTAAATCAAACTGTCACTCTGGGGAGCATTATCTCGGATATTACGCTATCTCACGAAGATAATATAATCATGAGAAAGAACCGCAGGCGTGTCCTAACAGTCGCAAGCGATGTAGTTTTGGGCAGCAATGTCTCAGAAATGCAGGAGAGAATCAGGGCTGAAGTCGAAGCTATCCCATTACCTCCGGGATACTCGTTTGAGTGGGGAGGCGAAGACGAGAGTCAGAAAGATGCAATGTCGGGAATGTCAAAGCTCTTTGTGCCGTGTTTACTCGCTATGTTCACTATAATGGTATTTTTATTTAACGGATTCAAACAGACATTTATTATATTTATATCAATTCCGTTAATCATAATCGGCGTAACACTTGGTCTTGTTATTGCTCATAAGCCCCTTGATTTTCTCTCTATCGTGGGAATATTAAGCCTTGTCGGAATGCTTGCGAAGAACTCTATAGTGCTGTTAGACCAGGTTGCCGGCGATTTTGCTTCCGGTAAAGACAAATATCTCTCAATCATAGAAACAGGAGTCAGCCGTCTAAGACCCGTAGCAATGTCAGCGATTACTACAGTACTAGGCATGATTCCGTTAATATGGGACAGCATGTTCGGACCTATGGCTGTTACTATCATGGGAGGCTTGACGGTCAGCACGGTTCTTACAATGATATTTATTCCCGTAATGACTGCGGTGTTCTACAAAGTTCCCTGTCCAGATGATTATGATGATGATTATGATAAAGATGAATGAAGAGGTGTAAATCATGAAAAAACTTTTTAGTGCGATTGTCCTGATAGCTATCGTTGCAGGGGCATATTACGGTCTCGAAGTTCTCAGGGGTCAGAAAGAAGAAGCTGCAAAAGTCGAAGTTGTCAGGCCAGTAAAGACAGTGATTATTAACAGTGCAGGCAACGGCGGAGTCTGGCGTTACTACGGAACACTTCAGGGAGGCAGACGCGTTGATTTATCGTTCAGGGTGTCAGGACCTCTCAGGACTATACGGGTCGACAAGGGTGCTTCAGTCAGACAGGGTGAATTACTTGCGACTTTAGACCCCAGAGATTACCAGACGAGATTAAAGCAGGCGAGAAGCTCTCAGGCTCAGGCAAAGGCACAGTATGACAACGCAACGGCAAACTTCAGGCGTTACGAGAATCTCTACAGGGAGCGCGTTATCCCTAAGGCAACTTATGACACTTATAAGACTCAGATGGACGTAGCGAAATCAGCTCTTGACGCAGCAGCAGCTTCTACGGCTTCAGTACTGGACTCAGTCCGGGATACGGAACTCAGGGCACCATTTAACGGGGTAATCGTTGACAGAATGGCCGAAAACTTTCAGGACGTAACGGCAAAGCAGGCAATATTCAGCCTTCAGGACATATCAACGCTTGATATAGTCTTCAACGTTCCGGACACTGATGTTATATGGGCATCACAGGCGGCTCTCGTCAAGGGCAACAGGGTAACGCTCCGGGCAATGTTTGACGCTTTACCGGGCAAGGTGTTCCCGTTGGAAGTCAAAGAAATCGTGATGCAGGCCGACAGAAGCACTAACACATTTCCCGTTACTGCCGTAATGCCGAGTCAGGCCGGGATTGCGCTCTTGCCTGGAATGTCCGCAACTGTTGAAGCAGAATTACACGAGGACAGCAAATCTAAATCTGACAATATGCCTTATATCGTACCTGAGACTGCCTTAATCAACGAGAGCGGCAAAAATTTTGTGTGGTGCTGTGAGGACAATCAGGTTCACAGGGTTCCGGTTACGGCAGGACTCCCGCTGAATGACGGCACTATAGAGATTTCAGGGAGTGAGTTAAGAGACGGTGATTGCATTGTTACGGCAGGTGCAAGTTTATTACATGAAGGCCAGAGAGTCAGACTCATGACAGTTGGCAGTAAGTAAAGGAGACATCATGAAAAAATTTATTGCATTATTTTTTGCAGGAATATTAATAGCTTCGTCATGCTTTGCCGCTGAAGTTGAAGTTAAAGCTGAATTCGATGACGCTTCGGACTTCACAAAGAGAGCCAATTCAGAATGGTACACAAGGCTTGACTTCAAAGATAACAGCGAGAGAGAGAATGCTTCACGGGGCCTCATCGAGGGCAATAACGCGCTTGAAATTCGAGACAGTAAAGGCTCAGTAGTCTGGAACGCAGCAAAGTATAATTACATGCAGTACGTTAAATCACAGGAAATTCCGGATACAGTGAACCCCAGTTTATGGCGCAATACCGTTAATAATTCCTATGCAGGACTCTTCAAAGTGTGTGACGGCATTTATCAGGTCAGGGGCTTTGACATGGCTAACATGACATTCATCAAGACAGATAGCGGCTGGATAATCTTTGATGTCATGATGTGCACTGAGACCGCTGAAGCAGCAATTGACCTCATGACTAAACACTTCGGCGAACTCGACATTAAGGCCATACTCTACAGTCATAGCCACGTTGATCATTACGGCGGTATCGAAGGCGTGATTAATAAAGATGACGCTGCCGACGCGAATTTGCCTCTTTCTGAGCAGCTTAAATCCGGCAAAGTAGTAATCATTGCCCCTGAAGGTTTCTTAGAGCACGCAGTCTCAGAGAATATCTATGCAGGTATCGCAATGAAGAGGCGCGCAGAGTATCAGTACGGGGTCAGACTCAAGGCAGGCAATAAAGGCGCAATGTCAATAGGCATAGGACTCGGACAGGCAACGGGAACTGTTGGACTCCTTGCTCCGACTTATGTAGTAAAATCTAACGAGAAAATTATTATTGACGGTCTCGAAGTTGAAATTCAGCTTACACCAGGAACAGAAGCCCCTGCGGAAATGAATGCTTATTTCCCAAAGTATAATGCTCTATGGCTTGCCGAGAACTGCACGGGGACTTTGCACAATATTTACACTCTAAGGGGTGCAGAAGTCAGGGATTCAGCTGCATGGTCAAAGTATATAGTAGAAGCATTGCAGCTCTTCGGCGACAAGACAGATGTTGTCTTTCAGAGTCATAACTGGCCTCACTGGGGAAATGATAACGTGAAGACCTACATGGCAAATACTGCGGCGATCTATAAATTCATTTACGACCAGACTCTTTTTTATATCAACAAGGGTTATACTTCTACAGAGATTGCTGAGTTAATAAAACTTCCTGACGAACTCGATAAAATCTGGTACACCAGGCAATATTACGGAACGTTAATCCATAACTCCAAAGCAGTCTACCAGAAATATATGGGCTGGTATGATGCTAACCCTGTGAATTTGAATTTGCTTACACCTGAGAAATCAGCCAAGAAATTAATCGAATATCTCGGCGATGTTGATGAAGTCCTCAAGAAGGCAAGACGTGACTATGACAACGGCGAATATCAATGGGTAGCTCAAATCACGAAGGAAATAATTTTTGCGGATCCCTCAAACAAAGCAGCCAGAGAACTTTGCGCAAAGGCCCTTGAGCAGCTTGCCTATCAGTCAGAAAGCGGGACATGGCGGAATGCTTATTTGACAGCCTCTCTTGAACTCCGTGAAGGGACAGTTCATACAGGCAGATACGGCAGCAATATTGCGAACATGATGCAGGATATGACGATGTCGATGATTTTGGATTACGTAGCAATCAGGAATGATGATTTTGCTGCTCAGAACGCTGACGTTAAAATTAATCTTGTAATCACTGACACTGACGAGTCATTTTTCGTTGAACGCAGGCACGGGGTTATCTTAGTGTTCAATGACGAGACAAGAGATAATGCGGACTTGAGCGTTACTTGCACCAAAATGCAGTTCATAGCATTGTTAGCCGACCAGTCACCAGAAGTCAAACTGGAAGGAAACATTACAGCGTTGAGAAAACTGTTCGCATTCTGTGAGAACTTCACCCCTGACTTCAACGTCATTGAGCCTTAGTATCGGGTGGGGCGGCATGGGGCTTTCTTGGTATAATTATGCACGAAAAATTACAGGACTAACTGACAAAAGGAGAAAAGAATCAACTTGAGCAGAGTTTATAATTTCAGTGCAGGCCCCGCAGTTCTGCCCGATGAAGTGTTAAGGACAGCACAGTCAGAATTACTTGAGTACGGCAATTCCGGAATGTCCGTAATGGAAATGAGTCACAGGTCAAAAGATTTTGAGGACATCCTCGACGAAGCAGAGAAGAATCTGCGTACCCTGATGAATATTCCTGATAACTATAAAGTGTTGTTTCTTCAGGGCGGAGGCTTTACCCAGTTCGCAATGATCCCCATGAACCTGATGATAAACAGATCGGCAGGCTATATAGTAACTGGTCAATGGTCCAAGAAGGCAGCCGGTGAAGCAAAGATTTTCGGGACAGTTCACGAACTCGCAAGCAGTGCTGATAAAAATTTCTCGTACATTCCGGAGCTTGGCGATTTAAATATCCCTGAAGATTTGGATTACGTCTATATTTGCCAGAATGAGACAGTTCACGGTACGACTATAAAGACCCTTCCCAATACTAAGGGCAAAACTCTCGTATCTGATATTTCGTCAATGTTCCTGAGTGAGCCTCTTGACGTGACTAAATACGGCCTGTTGTTCGGAGGCGTTCAGAAAAACGTAGGCCCTGCAGGTGTGGTAATCGTGATAGTTCGTGAGGACTTAATCCGTGATGACGTACTGCCTTTTACTCCTACTATGATGAAGTACAAGACCCATGCTGACAATAAATCTTTATTTAACACCCCGCCATGTTACGGGATTTATATTTGCGGTTTAGTCTTTAAGTGGCTGCTGAAACTCGGAGGAGTCAATGCAATTCACAAGATTAACCAGGCTAAGGCAAAGCTTCTCTATGACTATCTTGACAGCTCGAAATTATTTCACGGCACAGTCGAGAAAAAAGACAGGTCACTGATGAATGTACCGTTTGTGACAGGCAGCCGGGAACTTGATGCAGAATTCGTAAATGCAGCTACTCAAGCAGGTTTGAAGAACATCAAGGGTCATCGCTCGGTCGGAGGCATGAGGGCTTCACTCTATAACGCAATGCCTGTTGAGGGAGTTGCCAAGCTGGTTGATTTCATGGCAGAATTTGAGAAGGCGCATATATCATGATTGACCCTAAACACAGAAAAATCTTTTGCCTGAATAATATTGCCCGGATTGGCCTCGATAAATTCCGGGCAGGTTATGACATAGCCTCTAATCTTGACGAAGCAGCAGGTGTACTTGTGCGTTCGGCTGATATGCTTTCTATGAGCTTTCCTGAAGGTCTGAGGGCCATAGCGCGAGCCGGTGCAGGAGTGAATAATATCCCAATCGAAAATTGCTCAGAACACGGCGTAGTAGTCTTTAACACTCCCGGAGCAAATGCAAATTCAGTGAAGGAGTTAGTGCTCGCCGGTTTATTGCTTGCTTCACGGGACATTTACGGGGGCATTAAGTGGGTTCGCGACAATTCAGGAGAGTCAGACATTGCGAAACTCACAGAGAAAGCCAAGAAGAATTTTGCAGGCCACGAAATTACCGGCAAGACTTTAGGAGTTATAGGGCTTGGAGCAATCGGAGTCCGTGTAGCAAACGCAGCTGTCTCGCTTGGCATGAACGTACTGGGCTATGATCCGTATTTGTCACTGAAATCTGCGTGGATGCTGAGTCCCATGATAAGGCACGCTGATACCCCTGAAGAAGTTTATTCTCAGAGCGATTTCGTTACGATTCATGTTCCTGCAATGGACTCTACAAGGCACATGATTAACTCTCAGGTCATTGCGAAGATGAAGCACGGCATAAAAATATTAAACTTTGCCCGTGATGTCCTAGTCGATGAAGCGGCATTGAGTTCAGCCCTTGAGTCAGGTCATGTAGCGAAATATATCTCGGATTTCCCTAACTCAACGAGCGCGAAACTTCCAAACGCTATAATTCTGCCTCATTTGGGAGCATCAACAGAAGAGGCCGAAGATAACTGCGCAGTCATGGCTGTAGTCCAGATTCAGGATTATCTCGATAATGGGAATATTACGAACTCAGTGAATTATCCGGATTTGAATGCGGGAGTCTGCGAGACTGAAGCACGAGTTGCGATCTTACACCGCAATATCCCTAACATGTTGTCGCAGATAACATCATTCTTTGGCAATAATAAGCTCAACATCGAGAACCTGCTGAACAAGGCACGGGGCAAATACGCATACACCTTGCTTGATATTTCTCACAAGATGCCAGAGGACACAGTAGAGAGACTTCGCGAAATAGAGGGCGTATTACGAGTCAGACGTGTCTTTGAGAGAGTGTAAAACATTAGTGAAACCCCCTCCCAACCTCAAGGCATTTAGGGGGGTATCACTTTCACTATTTACAGGCTTTCTTGATGACTTCAGCAGCCTTCGCGAGTAACTCATCCGGGATATTCAGTGCCGGAAGCAATCTCACCCTGTCCTTTGCAGTGAGACATAACACGCCGTTATTCATGCATTGATTTACTATTTCTTTGGCAGGTTTTGCAGTCTTGAGGCCAATCATTAAGCCCATTCCTGAGACCTGCTCGATGCCCTGAGAATTTGTGAAAGCGTCAAACAGGAATTTGCTTTTTGCTCTGACTCCTGCAAGCAACTCGTCATCAATGCGCTCGAGAACACTTACTGCTCCTGCTGCTGCTATGGGATTGCCTCCGAATGTTGAGCCGTGATCACCGGGCCTTAAAGTGTCCTTGACTTTCTCACCCATTAACGTAGCTCCCATTGGAAGACCGCCTGCAAGACCTTTCGCTGTCGAGACTATATCGGGCTGAATGTCATAGTTCATGTAGCTGTATAACTTGCCTGAACGTCCGTTGCCTGTCTGGACTTCATCGACTATTAAGACAATATCATTATCTTTCGCGAACTGTGCAACTTTCTTAACGTAATCAGGACTTAACGGAATAACACCGCCCTCGCCTTGGACGCACTCTATCATGATGGCTGCTGTCTTGTGAATTTTAGCGTATGACTCAATCTCGCCGAAATTGTCTGCTTCTGCATTAACGAAGCCCGGAGTCAGTGGCCTGAATAATTCGTGATAATGTACTTGTCCTGTAGCTGCAAGAGTAGTGATAGTCCTGCCGTGAAAAGAATTTCTCAGTGTTATAATCGTGTAGCAGTCATCACCCTTTTTGTCAGCTGCATACTTTCTTGCGACTTTGATGGCACACTCGTTAGCTTCAGCTCCTGAATTCGAGAAGAAGACGCGCTTTAAACCTGTACGCTCGCATAAAATCTTGGCGACTTTGACACAAGGCTCAGTGTAATACAAGTTCGACATGTGCTGAACCTTGCCTATTTGCTCACAGACTGCACTGCGCCATACTTCATCTGATACACCGAAAGAGTTTACGGCGATACCTGAAGTCATATCGATATAGTCCCTGCCGTCTATGTCAGTTACGATAGAGCCTTTACCTGACACTATCACTATCGGGAAGCGGCTGTACGTACCTGCTATATATTCTCTGTCCTGTTCCTGAATGTTCATGAATTAATCCTCCTTAAAATATGACCCCTCTAAATCTCCCCTTGACATGGGCGACTTCCTTCTTTCTCCTTCCCCTGTTAAGGGGAGGGCCGGGGTAGGGTCTCTCCCAAAAAGCGTTAAGGGGAGGGCCGGGGTAGGGTCTTACCACCACAAGGCCGGGATAGGGTCTCTTCACCTTACGAACATAGTTCCCGCACCTTCATCAGTGAGTAACTCTATAAGAATTGAGTGAGGGACTCTGCCGTCCATAATTATCACTTTATTAACGCCTTCTGTGATTGCCTTGATACAGCACTCTGCTTTGGGAATCATTCCGCCTGAAATAACGCCTGACGCCCGTAACTCTTTCGCTTCGTCAACGCTAATCTGAGATATAAGGCTTGCTGGGTCATTAACGTCCCGCAAAATTCCCGCAATGTCAGTCATCATGATTAACCTTTCAGCATGTAAGGCCCCTGCAACGTAAGCTGCTGCGGTATCTCCGTTAATGTTATATATCTCGCCGTCTTGTCCTGCTGCAATAGTGCTTATTACTGGGATATAATTCTTTGCAAGCAGGTCATTCACACATGCCGGATTTACTTTAGTGATTTCACCGACAAGCCCTAATCTTGAATCCTTGCACTTTGCCTCGATTAACCTGTCATCGATACCTGAAAGTCCGATAGCACGGCCGCCTTTTGACTCTAAGAGATTTACGAGGGATTTATTTATCTTGCCTGCCAGAACCATCTGAACTATGTCAATAGTCTCCTGATCTGTAACTCTTAAGCCATCAACGAATTCGGGCTGCTTGTCAAGCCGTTTCATGAGGGCGTTAATCTCCGGGCCTCCGCCGTGAACGAGGACGACTTTTACACCTGTAAGCCACAGCAAAATTATATCTTCCATGACTTGCTGCTTGAGTATTTCGCTGGTCATGGCATTACCGCCGTATTTTACTACTACTGTTTTACCCGTGTATTGCCTGATGTAGGGCAAAGCCTGCACTAGAATTTCTGCACGTTCTGAAGCCGTCATGATATATTACCCCCTGAATTTAAGTCCCGTAGTCTCGTCAATCTGCATTATCAGATTCATGTTCTGGATCGCTGCACCTGAAGCACCCTTGCCTAAGTTGTCAAAGCGTGAGACAAGCAAAACTCTCTCGTCATTGCCGTAAACTGTTATCTCTAAATCATCGAGACCGGCAAACGCCCCAGCTGAGACAAATGCGCCTTCACTAAACGAGTCTGAATCAGTGAATGATACGAGCTTTGAGGACGCATAATAATCGCGGTAAACTTTCTTGATGTCAGCTATATTTGTGTCATGAAGCGTTACAGTAACTTCCATGCCTGCGTAATAATCACACACTATCGGACAAAATACAGGAGCATGAACTAATCCGCAAAGCTTTTGCATTTCCGGTAAGTGCTTGTGTTTCTGTGAAATTCCGTATTGTCTTGGGGCATCGAGTAATTTATTGCGTTCAGGTGATTCATATTCTGCAATCATCTTCTTGCCTCCGCCTGAGTATCCAGTCAGTGAGAAGCATGAGAGTCTCTCGTCAGCCCTGATTATTCCCCTCTGGACTAACGGAGCAGCCAACACTATGAAACCTGTAGCATGACAGCCGGGATTAGCTACACGCTTTGAGTTTATTATTTTATCGCGCTGGCCTTCGAGTTCAGGCAGACCATACACCCAAGCGTCATTTACTCTATGAGCCGTTGAAGTATCTATTATTGCTGTGTCAGGGTTCTCAACGAGTGAAGCTGATTCTCTTGCCGCATCATCTGGAAGACACAAGAACGCAATATCAGAATTATTCAGGGCATCACGTCTTGCATTTGCGTCCTTTCGTAACTCGTCAGTTAATGTGATTAACTCTATGTCCCTGCGCTCTGAGAGTCTTTCGTGAATCCTGAGACCTGTAGTTCCTGCGCTGCCGTCAATAAAAACTTTAGTCATGAATTTTTCATCACTCACTCCGCAAAATTTTGATAGCGCGTATTATAATTGCAAAGTGAATTTTTTGTCAAAGATTTAGCACAACAATAAACTTATTTACCTACACAAAACCTGCTGAACATTGAGTCAAGTAATTCATCGCCTGCATCAAGGCCAATTACACGCAATAAATTAACCCTTGCCGAGTTAATTAACCCTGCTGTGATGTCCTCGCCTTCGTGATTCATGAGTGAGTATTTTGCATCTTTGAGTGAGTTCAGACTTTCCCGAATGTCCTCAAGCTGCCCTGATGACACGTTCAAGCCGTCTGATAGTATTGCATTTCGTGAAGCCCTCTCGTAAATCAGTGATTTAAGCTCTTCGATGCCTGATAAATTCTTTGCGCTGACGTGAATTTTTTCGCATGTTATATCAGCTTTTGTCTCTAAGTCCGCTTTGTTAAAGACTATTATGCTTTTAGCTAAATCAAGTGAGTCAATAAAATTTCTCTCGTCACTCGTTAATTCCCGTGAGCTGTCAACAACGTAAAGGCATATATCAGAGTTCTTCACAGCTTCATGAGCCAGTTTGACCCCCTGAGCCTCGATAACGTCCTCAGATTCGCGAAGTCCTGCCGTATCAGAAAGGGTAACAGGCAAGCCGTTAATGACTATGCTGTCCTGAATAATATCCCGTGTAGTGCCCGGTATATCCGTAACGATTGCGCGGTTCCTGTGTAATAATGCATTCAGGAGCGAGGACTTGCCGACGTTCGGTGAACCTGCTATTACGACATGAACGCCGTTCTGAAGTGCCATACCTGACTGACAGCGCGATAACAAATCATCAAGCTGAGTAATTACCTTTTCGAGTTCAGGAAGTATTGAGCCGTCAAAGACTTCGCCCTCTGGGAAATCAAGATTTACCTCGATATTGCTCTGAAGTTCAAGGATTTTCGAGTGAATGCGCCTAATCTCACCTGAAAGTTCACCCGTCAAGGTCCTTGCTGCTGCGTGAAGGGCCTCAAGGCTTCGGGACTTAATCAGGCTCAAAACTCCCTCGGCCTGTGATAAATCTATGCGTCCGTTAAGAAAAGCTCTTCGGGTAAATTCTCCGGGTTCAGCAAGTCTCGCACCGTTAGCCAGCAGTAGCTCCAAGCAAGTCCGAGCTGCAAGAATTCCCCCATGAGTGTGGATCTCGCAAATATTCTCGCCAGTGTAAGTCTTAGGTGCGTTAAAGTGAACTGCCAGAACCCTGTCAATTACGCTGCCATGCTCATCGATTAGGTTCGTGAGATAGAGCTTGCCTGATACGTCAAAATTCTTGCGGGTTAGAAACTTCCCAGTGACATCAAAAGCAAGGGAGCCGGAGACCCTGATTATTGCTATGCCTCCTTCTCCCAAAGCCGTAGAAATTGCTGCTATAGTTACGCCGGCTGAGCTTTTAGCCATTGTTCAGCTGCCGCCCTGCTGGAGACCTTACCGGTTCCGACTGCCATGTCAAGACCTTCGAGAAGTTCACCGACTTTGCGACCCGGCTTCATGTTAAGTAGATTCATGACTTCCCGGCCAGTTAAATATCTTGTCGAGCCTTCTGTCTGGGAGGCAACGTTGTTGAATCTGCGAATGACCTGCTTCAGGTTCCAGTGATTGTTGTCAAGAACTTCCCTGTACTCCTCAAAGAAACCTTCAGCCATTGCTACACACCTTGCAAACTGGAGTGCTATCATTGTGCCTTCCTGACTGAATTCAAGGACATTGCGGCAAAAAGTCTGCTCACTGATAGGCTTATAGTACTCTTTATAGCTATTAATTATCGCAACGACCTCATTAATCGTATCTGAAGGGATATTCCAGCGCGTCATATAATCAGTGATTAACCTGTCGTGCTGTTTACCCCTGTCACTGCCGTCAAGAGTTTTGCAGCCGATACGACCTAACAAGCCTGCAAGGACAAATTCATCACTCTGCATGATCTTATTAGTGTCGAGTCTTTCCTCGATTACTCTCAATATATTCAATACATGGTCATAAAGAGTGCGGCCTGCCTTTTTGCCGTCCGGGACATAGCGCAGTTCCTCAAGCTCCTTCAGGAAAAACGGGATAATGCTATAGCCCTCGCACATTCTGATGAACCTGTAGGGTCTTCGCTGTATTCCCTTCAAGATTTCGCGTCCCCAGCGTTCAGCCGGAATATTATTCATTCTGTCAGGATAGGCATCTAAAAACGCCCGGACATCACTCGAAGTCTTCCAGAAAACGTCCATTTCGAGTTCAGCTGCAAATCTCAATATGCGCAAAATCCTCAAGGGGTCATCGTAAATCAAATCAACGTTGTCGCCTGTGAGTCTTATGACTTTATTGCGAATGTCAAATCTGCCTCCAAAGGGGTCAACAACTCCTGCGTCAGACCTGATTGCTATTGCCTCAATGCTTAAATCACGGCAGGCCAGATCATCCTCGATTGACGAGCCTCGAACACTGAACGCCCTGAAATCTGCTCCGAGAATTTCGCCCCTTAGTGCAGGATAAGCTCCGCGCGCATCGACTGAACCGGTACCTAAGGCCATTGCAACGCTGTACATGTCGTCAGAGTCTATTGCAAGCGTTATGACTTCGGGCTGGATTCCCATTTCCATCATTCTGACTGTATCGCCTACGAGCCAAGCCTTTGCCCCTGTTTCTTCTATCTTTTTGAGGACATCTAAATAATTACGCATTTAAATCACCTCTCATAATTATAATTAATTAATTATGCCAATATGGAAACCCCTAAATTTTAGCAAATTTTCGCGACAAACTCAGCTATTTTTATTGGCTCGATTTTCGCAGTATTTATACACAGGTCATAATTTGCCTTATCGCCCCATTTTTGGCCGGTGTAGAACTCATAGTAATCAGCGCGGGATTTATTTATCTGGTTAATGCGCTTTTCGAGTTCGTCCTCCGTCATGCCGGCTCCCCTGTCGTAATCGCTCGTGCTGTTATCCTGACAGCGTTTTATTTTGCTGCTCATGTCCGAGTAAATAAATAACCTGAACGGATTAAAGTCACGCAAGATATAATCAGCACCCCTGCCGACTATTACGCAATCTGAGTGTGAAGCCATCTCGCGGATAATATTATGTTGCTCCTGCTGTACTGATTGGCCGTAATCAGGAATAACCGCCCAGAAAGTCCTGCCCGTATGAATGGGAAAAGGGATAACGGGTTTGTGTTCTGCGACGTTGCGGACGTAGTTTTCAGAGAGTGAAGTGCGTTTGGCGATCTCTGCAATTATTTCGCGGTCATAGTAGGCAATGCCTAGAAGTTCTGCGATTCTCCTGCCGGCTTCTCGACCACCGGAACCGAATTCACGGCCTATAGTAATAATTTTGTTCATGAAAAATTTTCACCTCGCATGATAAAAAAATCCCCTGAATCTTAAATGACCCAGAGGAGAAAGAATTTTACCAGACAGCTACACGTCTTTCAGGTGAAAGATACATGTTATTCTCTGGCTTGATTTCATAAGTTTCCATGAATTTCCCGTATTGCTGCAATATCGCATTGACCCTCAAATACGGCAAAGCATGAACGTCAATATTCACGATAAAATCTACTCTTTCAGGCGTGTAGATTACTTTCCAGGTGTTGGCGTAACCCCTGAAGAATTTATCATAGTCAAAGCCCTCATGACTCGCTGCAATTCCAAGCATAGCCTTAACTCCTGCCATGTCTGCAATGCTCTCGGTCTGGACTAACGCACCATTGTAGTTCTTTCCGGAATTATCGACTTTCATTGCACTGAAGTACTTTATCAGCTTGTCTGCTCTTTCCTGAAATTTCTTGTAATCTTCGTCAGTCCACCATGAGTTCATGCTGCCCGTCTTGTCAAATAGCGCGCCTCTTGTGTCAAATGCGTGAGAGACTTCGTGACCGATTACTGTGCCTATGCCTCCGAGTTTTTGCTCGTAAGTCATTGAGGGGTCATAGAAATCACCGCCCAGAATTCCGGCTATAATATTAATCGAGTTTTCCATTGGCATATAGTAAGCGTTCACTATGGCGACATCTTCTTCTATCCATAAGTCATGGTCTATACGGGTATTAATGCGCTCGTAGAAATATTTGAGCCTCTTGAATTCCCTGACGGCTTTTACGGCATCTAAAAAATTTCCCGAAGCAGCAATCTCAAGTCCCGAATAATCAACCCATTTGTCAGGATATGCAGCTTTGAGCCTCATAGCGTCAAGTTTCTCGATAGCCTTTGAACGTGTAGATTCAGACA
This sequence comes from Synergistaceae bacterium, assembly GCA_017446645.1. GTDB lineage: Bacteria > Synergistota > Synergistia > Synergistales > Aminobacteriaceae > JAFUXM01. The sequence continues at coordinate 13,964 of JAFSQO010000511.1, forward strand.
GCCAATCTTCGGACTTGAGCATTTCACGGTAGAACTTAATCGTGTCCTGAATTATCTGCTCAATTTCGCGCTTAGTACTCTCACTGACATGACGTGCTACGTATAATCTTGATACAGGTACAGGGACAGCGTCATGAACGAAATCCGTAGCAAGTTCCTCGTCCGGTCTGGTGCCTGCAATTCCGTAACGTTCGTTGAATAATTTCTGATACTCTCTATACGCAGGTTCATCAATCAGGGTGATATAACTCTTCGCAAGATTTCGCAGCAAGTACGCCTTGATTGCTTCGAGATTTGACTCGTTATATAGCTCATTGAGTGCCTTGAGCCATTCAGGTTCCTGAAGGTTCATCAGCTTCGAGTTAATATTATGAGCTTCAAGAATCTCTGCATATGGGAAGACTTTGGACTTCTCGCGTAACTCCTGCATATTCAAGGGGTTATATGTCTTGTCGATTGCTTCAGGGGATTCAAGCTCGTTGACGTTCATCATGTGAGCAGCAATTTTGCCCTCGAACTCGAAAGCAAGCTCTAACACCCTCGCTATTTCTGAATCACTCAGACCAAGCCGCTTTAACATGTAAGTTGCTACAGAGTCGCTGAATTTCTTGACTCTCTCACCGTTTGAAGTGAGCTTCTTGTACTCTGCGGAGTCCCTGAGTGAAAGCCCTGTAGGTGCAAGCTCAATGTTATATGCCTCTGAGTCCTTGTTGTCAAAGCCAAGTACGAACATGGCAATGAATGAGCCGTGATTTAAAGCTGACTCTGACATGAAGTATTTATTGAGGTCATCAAGAGTCTTTATGCCCCTGATTTTCCCTGCA
>JAFSQO010000058.1 GCA_017446645.1 Synergistaceae bacterium
ACGTGGAAGCCCGTTGACGTGAACGCATACGTAACTCAATACAACGCTTACGGCTTGCCTGTGTATCAAAACTCATCAAAGTTCGTGGAATACAATCCTGATGATCCGGAAAATTCTTCTTCACTGATGATTACTATCAGCGTTGACAAGCAAATACCCGAAACGAATTACCAGAGCCTTAAACCTGAGTATTTGATTTCAGCAGACGGTCAGGTTGTTTTCGCAAGTCTCGCAAACGAAGCCAGTCGTTCAAATGGAGTTCCTCCCGGTGCTTCGGGATTCTTTCATGAAGGTTCATCTGGGGGTAGCGAGTTATATCAAGAATCAAGAATAGACGATATTTTCTATTACGATCTGCAGAGCAGATTTCATGTCTCAGGAGATGTTCTCGTTAGCAAAAACGATGTGGGCTGTGGGGACGATGAAGAAAGGATTGTAACAATAAGTTTTCCTGACAGCTCGAAAATGAAAATCGTAAATTCCTTTAGAGGCGGAGGCAATACTCATACTTATTATGACGATTCGAACTATGAGGTGTCTGCGGATTTGGTTATCGAACTTGAACGCACCGACGGAGAAGAAGACCCCGAACCTGACGAGTGGCTTGAAAAACTTTCGGGAACATGGGAGCCTGTGGAATACAAGCGTATTGACGGTAATACTAATACTGATATGGGGTTCACTTTTGTACCTTATGACCCTAATAATGAAGACAGTTCTTCCAGCCCTCAAATTACACTTGCACCATATAAAGAGTGTTACTGGTATAGACCCAACCGTGATAGACCCGACCGTTATGGCTACCGTGATGGCTTAAGAATCGTGGCTGTTGATGATAACGGCGATTATGTCCATACTAACGTTTTTCCTGCAATTGTTAATTACCCTTATGAGTATATGCTTGAAGTTTCCGGCAATGCTCTCATTGGAAATGCATACTATGACGGCTACGATGTGCGTATCGAATTTCCTGACGAAGATACCATGACAGTTGAAAATTATTTTGATGGAGAAGGGTCTGACCCTTACCGCGAATACTTCAAACTTACACGCAAGAAATAACATATTTGGCTAGTGCGAAGTCAATAAAAACTTTTTGGCCTCTCTGTGAGAAATTCGCAGGGAGGTCTTTTTTTGCTTCAATAAATCTTCAACATTATAGGGTAATATACAAAATCTACAAGAATAAGGCGATAGTTCACAAGAGAATATGAGCTGATAATCGGTGATAAAACTTTATAGATAAAAATTTTAAAAGGGGAGGCTGAAAATGCTTATATCAAAGCATAAGAATATCGCACTAATACTATTCCTGTTAATCTTCACGCTTCTATTTGCTGTAACAGGCAGTGCTGACGAAATAAATGCTAATATTCCTGCATCAAAATCAAAAGCTGTAACGTTTCCTGACAGCGGGGATTTATTATTATCAGGCGACATTGTCTTAATCGGCACGATAATTACTCAGGGAGATTTAGGACACACACCTGTAGGCAAATATTACTCTCAGGAATTGCAGACTATGGGTGATGCTATCTGGACTCAAACAGGGGGGACTCTGCCTGAAGGATTAAAGCTCACGGAGTCAGGGCTTCTCGAAGGTACTCCGATTCAGGCTGGGCGTTATGAGTTCTTGCTCAAAGCCGCGTTCACTTCACAGGATCATGATAATAATAACGAGACCAAGAATTTCTCACTATGGATAACAGAAGGCGAAGGAGTCCCGCCAGTCATTACTACTGATTATGAACTGGAGGACGGGCATGACGGCGATCCCTACAACGTGAGACTTGAGGCAGAAGGTTACGGGGGCGAAGAAGTTACTTGGCCATTGACTTGGGAGTTGACTGGAGGAGTTTTGCCTGAAGGTCTATTACTCAGTGCATCAGGCGTAATCTTTGGCGAGCCTTCTCAATCAGGGACTTTCCTGTTCACCATCACCGTAACGAATCCGGCTGACAAGACATACAGAGTTTTTCACATGAACGTGCGTCCAAAAGCTCCCAAAATAACCACTCAGGCAATACCTGCAGGAATGTTGGAAGACCCGTACGAGTTTGTCATTGAAGCAGAGGGTTCAAAGCCGATTAAGTGGGCTTTATCAGAGCCAGACTCAGAATCTGAATTAATGGGCGGCAAATTACCTGAAGGGCTGGTGTTTGACTCATTAACCGGCACGATCTCAGGCATTCCTACTGAAGCAGGGACTTTTATATTCACTGTCGAGGTTACTAACGAGGCAGGCACTGATGAGAAAGAATTCATGCTTGAAATCGAAGACCCCGGCGTTGCTATTACCCCGGAGAATTTCCCGGATAAGGCTTTTAGAGAGTTCATAGAGCTGACTTATGACAGAGACCAGAACGGTTATCTTGACAATGACGAGACAAAATTTATCGTCGACATGGAATTAAACAACCTTGATATATCGAGTCTTGAGGGCCTGAAATATTTCCCTGAATTAATTTCCCTGAAGTGCAGCAGAAATAATTTGACGGCACTGGATACTTCAGAGAACAGGAACGTGCAGTACATTCACTGCATGGAA
>JAFSQO010000512.1 GCA_017446645.1 Synergistaceae bacterium
GCCTTTATGATTCTCGTGAATTCTTGTGAGCCTAACATTTCGCACTCTTCACGGGTCTTGTAATAATTTTCATCTTTAACTGGGCTAAATGCTCCGAGTGAAAATGCCGTATCGATAAAAATATTCTCATGTTCTGCAAATAAATCGCAGACTTCATCCCAGCACCTCCAGCCCCCCATGTGAGCAAGTATAACACGAACAGGGCCGGACTTCTTCAGGGCATCAAGAATCTTTACGGGAAGAGAACACCCAGCACCGGGGAAGCCAATATCCCAGCCTGCATGAATTGACACGATGAGGCCGAGTTTTCCGGATTGAGTCAGGATTCGAGTGAATCTCTCGTCATTGATATTTACTCCCTGATAGACCGGGTGAATCTTTATGCCCTTTATGCCTGAGCGTGAAATGCGTTCGAGTTCATGTGAAAAATTTTCGTAGTCAGGATGAATTGCTCCGAACGAGATTATATTTTTCTCTCGTGAATTTATCTCGATTGCGGAGTCATTTATCTTCTCAACCTGTTCGGGTTTAGTGGCTACAGGGAGTATGACTGAATAATCAATCCCTGCAGCCTTCATTGAGTCTTTAAGAGACTTGAGTGTCCCGTCAGTGAATGCCCTTGTGTGACTCTTTGAGCTTAGACTCGCAATTGCACGAGGAGCAATCTTATCCGGAAACGTATGAGTATGAAAATCTATTACCCTACTCATCACCGAGAGCACTGGACTGTCTGACAATAACCGTCTTGGTGTAACATGAGAAGGCATCGTCAAGGAAATTCTTATCGGGCTTTGCTGAGATAAAGCTCACCACAGGGATAATCACGAAACCTGCCAGCATACAGAAAGCTCCGGCATTAATAGGCGATTGCAGCATAACGGGAAAGTCCGGCCTGACGAAAATATTTGCAATCATTACGACGCTTGAAAACACGAAATTAACCCAGCACGATAATTTAGTAACGCCCTTCCAATATAAGCTATACATGAACGGTGCGAGGAAGGCTCCGGCGAGTGCTCCCCATGATACGCCCATTAACTGCGCTATAAACGTTACGTTTGACTTATACTGAATCAAGGCAAGTATCACTGAGATAATTATGAATATCACGATTAAGACTCTCATGATTAATAACTGCTCTTTATCATTCATTTTCTTGATTATATGCCCCTTCAGTAAATCAAGGGTCAGAGTCGAACTTGAGGCAAGCACTAATGACGAGAGAGTTGACATCGAAGCCGACAAGACGAGAATTACAACGACACCCAGCAAAAGATCAGGCAAATTTGACAACATAACTGGAATAACAGAGTCATAGCCCTCAATGGGAATGCCTGCACCTGTAGGGTCAAGCTGGGGAGTGAATAATCTCCCGAAGCCTCCCAGTAAATAACAGCCCCCGGCAACGATAAGGGCAAATAACGTAGAAATTACTGTGCCTTTGTTAATATCACCCTCATTTTTGATAGCATAGAACTTTTGCACCATCTGAGGCAAGCCCCAGGTACCCAGACTGGTCAAGATAATGACTCCCAAAAGATTCACGGGGTCAGGGCCAAAGAATGA
>JAFSQO010000513.1 GCA_017446645.1 Synergistaceae bacterium
ACTTGGCAAACGCGAAAACTACGAGGACGCAATAATTCACTTTAACGTCAACGACAGAATTGACCAGCATGAATTTTTGTCAAGACTCGTTAATAATTACTACGAACGCAATGATTATAATCTCGAATCAGGCAAGTTCAGAGTCAGGGGTGACACAGTAGAAATATTTCCGGCTTATGAAGAGGACAGATGCATACGAATCACGTTTTATGATGACGAGATAGAACGCATTGACATAACTCACCCATTAACCGGCAAGATAATCGAGAAAGTCACGGAAGCATCGATATTTCCTGCTCAACATTACGTGACTCAAAGAGACGCTATAGAGAAGTCAGCCCCTGAAATTCAAAGCGAACTCGCAAAGATAGAACAGGATTTTATTTCTCAGGGCAAATATATAGAAGCTCAGAGGATCAAGGCAAGAACACTCTATGATCTGGAAATGCTGAACGAAGCAGGTTATTGCTCAGGCATAGAGAATTACTCGGTCTATCTTGACGGCAGACAACACGGCGAACCTCCCGGGACTCTCATAGATTTCTTGCCAGATGACTTTATCATGATAGTAGATGAGTCTCATATAACTCTCCCCCAAGTTCGAGGGATGTTTAACGGGGACAGGGCACGCAAAAAAGTTCTGGTCGAAAACGGTTTCAGGCTCCCTTCATGTCTTGACAACAGGCCGCTAGAGTGGCACGAGTTCGAGGGCAAAATGAGACAGGCAATCTTTGTCTCAGCTACTCCGGGCGATTATGAGCTTCAGGCTTCGTCAAAAGTAGTCGAGCAAATCATCAGGCCGACCGGGATTCCTGACCCTGAAGTTGAAGTTTTACCGGCTGTGAATCAAATCGATGACCTTATTGGCAAGTTAAGAGAGTGTGCAATAAAGAATCAGCGGGCGTTAGTCCTGACTCTTACGAAAAGAAGTTCTGAGGATTTGGCTGATTATCTCACTGAGCTAAAATTCAGGGTAAAATACATTCATTCAGAGTTAAACACCTTCGAGCGTGCCGAGTTAATTCGCGATTTACGAGTCGGCAATGTCGATGTCCTTGTAGGCATTAATTTGCTTCGTGAGGGCATGGATTTACCGGAAGTTACACTGGTTGCAATTCTCGATGCTGACAGGGAGGGCTATTTGCGTTCTTATAGAGCCTTAATTCAGATAATGGGCAGGGCTGCAAGAAATATCGACAGCAAGATAATACTCTACGCAGACGACATGACAGAGAGCATCAGCAAAGCCGTAAGCGAGACAAAGCGCAGACGTGAGAAACAAATCGCCTACAACAAAGCAAATAATATAACGCCTAAGAGCATAATCAAAGACGTTGCTGATTTACTGCCGCCGGAACTTGCAGCAGCCTTTGACGGGAAAAAAGAATCAGGTTCAGAGTCAGCTTCATCACGGGGCAAAAATTATCTGGCAAAACTGAGTATCAAGCAGCTTGAGCAAATGATGTGGGAGGCCGTAAATGTTCTTGACTTCGAGAAGGCAGCATTAATCCGCGACATTATAGAAGAACGCTCATGAATTATTAATCACGTATTATAATAGTGAGTTATTAAAACTTTCTTTCAATCAGGAGTGAAAAACAAATTATGATAGCATTACTGAAATTAAGTCCTGTACTTGTTCTTGGAATCTTGATGAGGCTTGGGCTTGATATTTTGTTAGCCGCACCTCTTGCACTGGTCTACGCGATTCTTGTCGGAATGATAATCGGCAAACTGAGATTCAACGACCTCATGGACGCAGCAATCGAGAACCTGAAGCACATTCTCGTGGTCTTCCTGATTCTTCAGATGGCCTATGCAGTCGCGACTTGCTTTATGGAAACAGGAGTCGCAGCTTCGATAATCAACATGGCTCTTTCAATGGGACTCACGGCCAAGATCGTAGCTATGGTAGCGTTGCTGGTTACGGCGATTCTCTCAATAGCAACGGGAACATCATGGGGAACGTTTGCAGCCTGTGCACCTATATTCTTGTGGCTGAATCACATTGTCGGAGGCTCTCAGGTCTTGACAATAGCAGCAATTGCAGGAGGCTCATGTTTCGGGGACAATATCGGATTGATTAGTGATACTACAGTTGTAAGCTCAAGCCTTCAGGGAGTCCAGATAGTTGACAGAGTAAGGCATCAGGGAGTCTGGTCATTCTTGTGTCTTGTAGCAGGAGCAGCAGCGTTCTATTTCGCAGCCGTGAACATGGGATTACCCGACACAGCAGGCAGCGCGAACGAAGCCATTGCTCAGATTCCTCAAAGCGTTTGGGAAGCATTACAGGAGAAGAGACCCGCAGCAGTTACTCTATTAAATCAGGTCAAAGCCGGAGTGCCTTACTACATGATAATTCCGTTATTATTCGTCTTAGTCCTTGCAGCAATTGGAACGAATACTCTAGTGTGTCTAGGCTCTGGTATTCTTGGCTCGCTTGTGTTTGGCTACTTCGCCGGAACAGTTACGGACCTTATGAAATTCCTGGAAATGGTACAGTCATCGTTTGCAGATGCAGGCAGCTGGGTTATAGTCATGATGCTCTGGATAGGAGCCTTTGGAGGAGTCATGCGCCGAATGGATGCATTTGACTCAATCGCAAATCTTGTAATGAGATGTGTCACGAAAGTCAGGCACTTAATGTTTGCGAACGGGTTATTATGCCTAATCGGTAATGCAGCACTTGCCGACGAGATGGCACAGATCGTAACAATGAGTCCAATCATCAAAGACTTGACCGACAAGCACGTAAAGGGCGATGATAAAGCGATGTACAAGCTGGCTTTAAGAAATGCAACATTTGCTGACGCTATGGGAGTTTTCGGTTCTCAGTTAATTCCGTGGCACGTGTATTTAGCATTCTTTGTAGGCATAGCTTATGCAGTGTATCCTGTAGCAGAAGGTACTGTGAGCATAACAGATATTATCTTACATAATTATCTTGCCTGGATTGCGGTGTTATCTATGCTTATATTGACACTTACGGGGCTTGACAGGTTTATACCGTTGTTCAGTCTGCCTCGTGAGCCTGAAGTTCAGTTAGTGAAGGAGTAAATTATTTATTTGCAGCCTGATATAATTTTCAGCAGGGCTTGAATTGTCGGCTCTGCTGTTATTTTTACTCACGGAGAAAACGCTATGGCATTTAATAAAGTATTAGAAGATAAGGTATTACAGGACATAGAAGCACTTATCCCGATAGAAGAACGTTGGGAGAACTTGACTCTTGCAAACGATTTTATGTTCAGCACAGTAATGAGTGATGAAGCATTATGTACTGAAATGATGCGCAGGATTCTGCCTGACATAGAGATAGAGTATATAAGCATACCTGAGGCCCAGAAGACTTTGCGCGGAGCATTGGAGAGTAAGAGCGTAAGGTTTGATTTATACACTAAATCAGATGACGGGAAAATCTATGATATAGAGATTCAGACCACGAACAATAAAGATCTTCCCAGACGGTCGAGGGCATATCATATTTTAATGGGCGATGATGTCCTTAGGAGGAGCAGGGGCAAGTCTAAGCGTTATAGGGATATTCCTGACTCTTATGTGATATTTATCTGTATGTTTGATCCATTTGAACTTGGCAGATATATTTACACTTTCAAGAATATATGTTCAGAAGCAAAGGGTCTCGATCTTGGTGACGGGGCATTTACGATTTTTCTGAACGCTAAGGGCAAAACCGGCAAGATTAGCAAGAAGTTGAAAGCGTTTCTGGATTTCCTTAGAGGCAAGGAGACTCCTGGCGATGCTTTCATTGAGGAACTTGCGAAGAGATTGAGATTCGCAAAATTAGACCCAGAAGGGAGAAGAATTCATATGTACAATTGGTTGTATGAGAGTACAAAAATTGAGAATGCAAAAGAAGAGGCACGTGAAGCAGCACTGGCAGAAGCACGAGCAGAAGCTCAAGCAGCAGTAGCAAAAGCACAGGCTGAGGCACGGGCAGAAGCGGCAAAAGCACAAGCAGCAACAGCAAAAGCCCAAGCAGCAACTGAAAAAGCCCAAGCAGCAACAGCAGAAGCTCAGGCAGCAACAGCAAAAGCTCAAGCAGAAGAAAAGGCGCGTTTTTCCAAATTCACCGAAGACCTTACAGCTAAGTTACATGCGGCAGGTTTGCCTTTAGAAACTATAGCAAACGTTATAGCTTCGTCAATGAAAGCTGTTAAGGCTCAGGCGTAAATATTTTTCGTACTGAGACGATGCTTTTAAAAATTAGAGCCGGAAGTTGCTTGTACTTTAAGAGGCACTGGCATTAAAAAATATATAAACGTAAAAAATACATGCAGAGCCAATCACATATACACGAAGGGAGTC
>JAFSQO010000514.1 GCA_017446645.1 Synergistaceae bacterium
ATTACATGGCATGAAGCTTTGATGGAGTTACGCAAGAAATTTTATCTAACACTCATTGCTGTCATGAGCTATTATCCGTCGCCAAACAATTACGATATATTATGCAGAGAATTCTTGAGCGAAAAGTTATAATGTTACGAGTTAATTTTTAATCTTAACAGGAGGCAGAAAATTTATCATGGGAGTATTAAAGCATTATAGAGAACTATTACCAGTCACGGACTCGACTCCGAACGTAAATCTTGAGGAAGGTTCGACACCACTCATTTATTTACCCAGAGTCAGCAAGAGACTCGGCATTGAGTTATACGGCAAGTTCGAGGGTTGTAACCCTTCAGGCTCGTTCAAGGACAGGGGTATGGTCTTGGCCGTAGCAAAAGCTCTTGAGGAGGGCAAGCGCGCCATAATCTGTGCTTCAACTGGGAATACAAGCGCATCGGCTGCTGCTTATGCTGCTTCACAGGGAATCCCCTGCTTTGTGTTGTTACCGGCTGGCAAAGTCGCTCTCGGAAAACTGGCTCAGGCTTTAATGTACGGTGCAAAGGTTATCGCAGTAAATGGCAATTTCGACAGGGCATTAGAATTAGCCCGTGAAGGTGCAGAGAAAACCGGCTGTGCAATGGTCAACTCCGTGAATCCTTATAGACTCATCGGTCAGCGTTCCGGAGCCTGGGAAATTTGCGATGTCTTGGGCAAGGCTCCTGACTGGCACGCAATTCCGGTCGGGAATGCAGGAAACATCAGCGCATACTGGGCAGGTTATAACGAATATCACAAGCTCGGCAAGATAGATAAATTACCCAGAATGATGGGCTTTCAGGCAGAAGGGGCAGCCCCACTTGTAACTAATAAGCCATGCCCTAATCCTGAGACTATAGCGACGGCAATAAGGATCGGCAATCCAGTTAGTGCTCATTTGGCCCGTGCAGCAGTGAGCGAGTCTAACGGTGAATTTAACTCCGTAACTGACGAAGAGATTCTCAATGCCCAGAGAATCCTGGCTTCAGAGGGCGGAGTCTTCGCTGAACCTGCATCATGTGCTCCGTTAGCTGGGTTAATTAAATTAAAGGGACTCGGCAAATTACCAGAGGGCATAACTGTAACGATGATTTTAACTGGTAACGGTCTCAAGGACCCTGATACAGCGATGAGTCAGGTAGGCAAGCCGATAGAGATTAACGATACCCTTGAAGATTTAATGAGAGTGTTAGAATGCCGTTAGTTACCCTGAAAGTTCCTGCAACGACTGCGAATTTAGGTTCAGGCTTTGACACTATGGGAATGGCTCTGACTCTCTATAATATATTCACGATAAAAGAGTTATTACCCGAAGGCGAGTACACCTGCGAAGTTTCCGGCGAAGGTGTCGATGAACTCAAGGAAGCCCGAAAAAACATGCTGGTAACGAGTTATATACGTGCCTGCAAAGAATGGGATTTACCCGTTAAAGGCTTTGCGTTTGAGTCATGTAATGCAGTGCCTTTAAATCGCGGTCTTGGCAGCTCATCAACTGCAGTAGTAGCCGGTGTAGTTCTCGCGAATGTCCTGTCAGGTGCGAATCTTCCTGAGAGTGAATTATTGCGGGTAATGACTCTCATCGAAGGCCATCCCGATAACGTTGTGCCTTGTTTTACCGGAGGAATGACTGTATCATGCTGGGACGGCGAGTCTTTGAGGTACGTGAAACTTCCTGCTCTGCCTGATGATTTGAATGTAATCGCAGCTGTTCCTGACTTTGAAGTTCACACTGAAGACGCAAGAAGGATTTTGCCGGAGAGCGTGCCGTTCAGAGATGCTGTCTTTAACGTGAGTCATGCGAGCATATTATGTGCAGCGTGGGCAATGGGACGCTGGGATTTGTTACGGGTAGGAATGGAGGACAGACTCCACCAGCCTCACAGGGCAAAATTATTTCCGGGATTGACTGGCCAGAAATTCCTGAGCGAGATTGCCTCTCACCCTGACTGCGTAGCTACAGCGATTTCGGGTTCAGGGCCTACGATGATTGCTATAGTTCATGGCAAGGCCGGGAAGTTGTCGCAAGCCATGTGCAAGATTTTCACTGACGGGGGAGCAGCCTCGCACTTCTTTGTGTTAAATTGCTCATCGTCAGGAGTAGTAATAGAATAAAAATTTAGTGAATAGTGAACCCTCAAAGCCCCTACTCACTATTCACTAGTTATTTATCCCATTTGTCGGATTTATATATAATCTGAATAAAACGCTGGCTCAGTGACGTACCGGGAAATTTTTTCGAGGCATCAGGGTTATAAGTCAGTGTTATCGTTGAATATCTGTCGGGTGTCCAAACGTTCTGCATGATTAACTTCTTGCTGTTTCGCCTGTTAAGATTCGGAGTCTCATGTCCTGAACCGAATGCCCTGTTAAAACTCTTTTGAAGGTTTATGTAAAATTTTGAGTCTTTCTCTGCGTCGCCCATGCTCTGAAGATAGGCTGCCTTGCTCTTGAGAATCTTGTTCTTGTAGAATCCAAACACGAACGTCGCAGGATAACCTTCAAACATTCCTTCCATAGTGAGCGACTCTTTTCTGGGAGTGATGACTTTTGCCCCGCTGTTTGTCATGCGCTTTTGGGTGCGTTCATAGTTATGCCCAAACGGCAATGACATGAATGCGTCCGCGCTGTTTGACAAGGCAAGGGCTTCACCGGAAAGAATCAGCATAATTATTGTTGCCAGTAGAAATTTTTTCATGCGTTTACCAGCTTTCCCGCAGGTTCAGGAATTTCACGGCCAAGAAGTTTTGCGGTCTCTATCCATTCTGAGATTATAATGTCAGCCATGATTAG
>JAFSQO010000515.1 GCA_017446645.1 Synergistaceae bacterium
GTGCTTGTCTTGTCTCTTATATCCTGCTCAATTTTTATTATGATAAAAGATAAAAAATAAGGAGGTTTTTTTCATGCAGAAAATTACAGCCGATAAAATCAGAATTTCAAATACGGGTTCAGGTATGAATGATGCCTTGAACTTGACGGAGCATATTGCAGATGTCATGGCTCTGAATAAACGCAACAGGTTTCACGCCAGATTATTAGCCGAAGAATTATTCAGCATGGTCAGGGCAATAACCGGAGAATTCAGCGCGGAGTACTGGCTCGAAGCGGATAACGTCAATAAAACCTTTATCCTTCACCTTGACGCAAAGGCAGAACTCGATTACTCTAAGAAACGCGAATTCATATCAGCGTCTACTAAAGGCACGAATACCGCAAGACGCGGCATAATGGAAAGAATACGCGATATAATTCAGGCAGGACTCTATGTATTTGAAGAGAGTGCAGAAGTTCAGTCAGAATACGGCACTGGGATATTTAATTACGGAGCAATGGGCATGATAATGGAAGATTCTGGAATGTCCGAGGCTATTTACTCGTGGTCAATGCAGAAATATAAAAACGATGTCCAAAAAGAGAACGACAGCGATTCATGGGACGAGCTTGAGAAATCCATAATCGCAAACATAGCTGATGAAGTCCAGGTAGGAGTCAGCAATGACAGCATAACATTGACGATTTACAAGACATTCAGGCAATGATTAAATAATAAATAATAAATGAGAAATAAACTTACTTTCAAGATTATATCAGGTGTAGTATTAGTCCTTGCTGTCTTGAGCATTTCAGTTGGGATAGCAGGCTATTATGAATTCACATATGCAATACAGGACCAGTACGCGAACAGTGCCCATAATACTGCGAGGACTGCCGCTAATTTCGTATCGTCTGCTTTCGTAGACGCAAGTAATTACACGATTAGGGAGTGGCAGCTTCAGTATCAGACAATAAAGCGTGAATGGCAGAGACTGGCCGACACTCAAGACGCAACGTATATATATTTATTCAAGGCATCGGGGAAAGACTACGAGAATGTAACATTTCTGGTTAATATAGCAAACTCAAGATCACGCATAGGCGCATACTCAGCAGGCTACTCGATAGTGCAGACCGACCAGAGATATTTGAATGCCTTCAAAAAAATTTATGATGAGGGCAAAGAGCGCGTAGAGATTGCAATTTACAGACCTGAAAATGAATACGAATCAGGAAATCACATAACTGTAATGATACCCATCTATAATACCCGCAATAGGGCAAAAGCAAAAATCGTAGGCATTATCGGAGTAGAAAGACGCATGGAAGACCTGGATTCTGCACGAAGGTCCTACTTGAATAAAGTACTGGCAATAACGAGCGTGTTATTATTGATTACGATTGTGAATTATGCCATGCACCTTAGGAAAAATCTCTTGAGACCAGTCGAGAGAATGACAGCCGAAACCCTCAGATTTGCCCGCGAAAATACGAAGCCTGAAGAACCACTGCATTCCACGATAAAATTAAATGACGAAATAGGACAGCTCGCAAAAAATATTGACGTAATGGAAGAAGATATTATTAATTACGTTGATAATTTGACACGGGTTACTCAAGAAAAAGAACAGATAAAGGCCGAGCTTAATATTGCAACACAAATTCAGGCTGATATGCTGCCCAAAGATTTTATATCAAGGGAGGAGTTCGAGCTATACGCGTCTATGACTCCGGCTAAAGAAGTCGGCGGTGATTTCTATGACTTCTTCATGATTGACAGCGACCATCTTGCTCTTGTCATGGCTGATGTCTCAGGTAAAGGCGTACCAGCTGCGCTCTTCATGGCAATATCGAAGGCCCTAATCAAGAACAGGACTCAAATGGGAGGCACACCTTCAGAGATACTGCATGATGTCAATAACCAGTTGTGCGAGGGCAATGAGGCGGACTTGTTCGTGACTGTGTGGCTTGGAATTCTGGAAATCTCAACCGGCAAAGTGATATGCTCGAACGCAGGCCATGAGTACCCTGCACTATACAGGAAAGGAGCAGGCTATGAGCTTTTTATGTCCAAGCACAGCCCTGCAGTTGCAACTATGGAGGGAATTAAATTCAGACAGAATGAGTTCGAGTTAAACCCAGGCGATAATTTATTCGTGTACACTGACGGAGTCGCCGAAGCTACGAACATTAATGACGAGCTTTACGGAACTGACAGAATGATAGAAGCTCTCGATAAAACTCAAAATACTTCTGCTCAGGAAATTTTAACGTTCATGAAGAAAGAAGTCGACGAGTTCACCGGAGAAGCTCCCCAGTTTGATGACATAACTATGCTTTGCCTAAGATATTTCGGAGGTGCGAATAATAAATCATGAAGGAATTAATAATCGAAGCAGACGTTAAGAGCCTTGACGAAGTTCTGGCATTCATCGATGAAGAACTTGAGAGAGCGGACTGCCCGCCAAAGACCCAGATTCAAATCGATATTGCCGTCGAAGAACTGTACGTGAATATAGCACACTATGCCTACACACCGGATGTCGGTAACGCAAAAATTATTCTCGATGTCAGAGAAAACGAACCGCGCTCTGTAGCCATAACGTTCATTGACAGCGGAGTCCCGTATAACCCATTGATGAAACCAGACCCCGATGTAACTCTGCCGATTGACGAACGCAAAATCGGAGGACTGGGGATCTACATGGTCAAGAAGAGCATGGACAATATCACTTACGAGTACAGGGACGGGCAAAATATCCTGACGATTGAGAAGAATTTGTGACAGAAAAGTGACGTAATTTCGTTGCGTCCAAGTAAACTATGAACAGTGGCAGCCTCTTGGAATACTTAGGTTGCCGCTGTTATCGCCCTCGTTAGAGTTCTTCTTGTAACCCATAGATTCGTGCTTACGGGACATTATTGCTTTCTCCTTTGGTCTTCAAGTTATTTGACGGCACTCCCTAGCTTCTATATCATGTGTTCATTATTCTAATGCCTGCTTCTCTAAGAGACTCTTTTATTGAATCAGGAGTATCCTGTGCGAAATTTATTCTCGGTCTGAATAATAAATTTCTTTCTTCGGCCTCAGCTTCAAGTTTCCTGAAAGTCTCATAAAGTGCCTCAAGCGAGAAATTTTTGCCTTTAGGCGTTACCAGTGCAATGAAAACAGAATCCCCGTGAGGCAGCTCTCGTGTGATTATGAATTCTCCGTTTTCTTCTGTCTGTCTGCGGGTTAATAAATTATTGATTATTTTCCTGGACACTTTTACAGAAGTCAGGAGTCCGGGTACTTGCTTTAAAATACGTTTGAAACGCGCTTTATACACATTTTCGACAAACGTCCTTGCTCTGTAGTAATATTTGTACTTAAGGTTATGCTTTAACACATAGACATTCAAAAGGAACTCAGCAACATAGCCGTAAATCCTTGAGTGATCTAAATCGTAACCCTCAAGTGAAATCTGACTCTCAAATTTTCCGAGTACCTCGAACAACCATGAACAATAATCACTCACAAACTCACGCCTCGCAATGAACATGTTACATCTGGAAAAATGTTCTGCATTAAGGACGTTCAGAAATGCTTGGTTATATTCAGGATAATCAATGGCAAAAATCTTGTAGAGTTTTTCAAGGTCCTTCCA
>JAFSQO010000516.1 GCA_017446645.1 Synergistaceae bacterium
AATTCTGGGCTTATAGTAAAATCCCTGAGTGTTTGCGATAGAGATTAACCTGACAAGATTATGCCAACCCGTGTCATTTTCTGCAAGCAAAAGAAGGTGATTGCACTTCTTGCTCTCTCGTGAGGCCATGCCGTCAGGAGCGATATAAGTCTCGCAGCCTAATATAGGTTTTACTCCCATAGCATTGCAGTTTTCGTAAAATTCCACAGCACCGTACATTACGCCGTGGTCTGTCATCGCTACGGCTTTTACCTGAAATTCATCTGCAACTTTCTTCGCAAGTTTTTTAGTCCTGATTGCACCGTCCAGCAAGCTGTATTCTGTATGAACGTGCAAATGAACGAATTCTGCAGCCATAAATTATTCGCCTCCTGATTCTGGTTCTTGTTCTTGTTCTGGTTCTGACTCTGAATCTGAATCTGAGTCAGTGCTTTTACGCTTAATCATGACGATTTCACTTTTTACACCTAAACTTGATAAACTGCTCTTTATTCTGTCAAAGACTGAGCCAGAGCTTTCGGGAACAGCCTGTATTACCTGTGTTGGTGCTGTCCTTGCTTCTTCTAACGCCGGACATGTCTCTGTAATTGCACCATAACGAAGCACTACGCTATTGTAGGTTGTGAATATTTTAGGGAGCAGGGCAGCTCTCTGGTCAACCCTGAAAACTTCATAAGTATAGCGGTGTCCGAAGTCGAGAATTAAATCGTTTCCCTTAATATATGGCCTTGAGTCAAATAATCCGCAAAGAATAACGATTTGATTTCTTTCGAGGGCAGTCTTGAGTAACTCGTCTTTCAAAGCCAAATTAACCGGGACATTTTCAGAAGGCTTCATGTCATCGTAATTCACTTTTACACTTACAGGAGGAGCAACAGCTGGTCTTGCTTCTTGCTGACGTGTGAACATGTTCGGAGTGAAGTTTACTGGCTTTGTCTGAACAACTTGTGTGTAACTTTCCGAGGGGTCTTCGAGGGTCACAAAGAATATTCCCAGCAAAATAGCGGGTCTAACCCCTGTTCGTGCAAGAGTGAGCATTCTCATTATGACAGTCAGCAGGGTGTGAAGGTGTTCAGTCTTCCAATGAGAGGCTTCTTCTTGTATGAAAGTTTTCTCCTGTTCAGAAATTCCCAAGGAGTCCGCAAAGTTTTGCCAGCGTGATACGAGCCATAAATCATTAACTAGCGTGAACAGCTCCTCAAAGACGCGAATGCCTGACGCTCCTGAATCGAACATGGTTTTGAGAATCTTGTAGGCTGACTCTTTGTCTGTCCTGTAAGTCTTTACCCAGCGTTCAAATGTCGACCTGCTGCCCGCACCGAAAGCTGCTTCAACGTTTGCAAGGGTAATATCACCTGAGGCAATGACCTGCTCAAGCAAAGACAAGGCATCACGTAAAGCACCGTCTGCCTGCCTTGAGATTTCCCAGAGTGCTTCAGATTCTGCGTTTACTTTTTCGAGTTTGCAGATTTCATCGAGCCTGTTGTAAATATCCTGAGTGCCTATGCTGTGAAATGGTATATGCTGACAACGTGACCTTATAGTAACCGGAACTTTTTGGGGTTCAGTAGTTGCCATGATGAAAATCACGTGCTCCGGCGGTTCTTCGAGGGTTTTCAAGAGGGCATTGAAAGCGGCAACCGTCAACATGTGGACTTCATCGATTATGTAAATCTTGTATCGTGAGCAGAACGGTGCTAGCGTGACATTGGCCTTTAACTCTCTAATCTGGTCTACACTGTTGTTAGAAGCTCCATCTATCTCGATAACGTCAAGGCTTTCCCCTTCAGTGATGGCTTTGCAGTTCATGCATTCTCCGCAGGGTTCGACACCTTGAGGGTTTGTGCAGTTGAGGGCTTTTGCGAAGATTCTTGCGACTGAAGTTTTTCCGCAGCCCCTTGAACCAGAAAACAAGTAAGCATGACCGGGCCTGTGCTTTTCGAGCGAACTGGTAATTACGGCGACAGCAGGCTTTTGACCTACGACTGAGGCGAAATTCTGAGGTCTGTATTTCCTGTACAAAGACTGTATCATTTATTTACACCTGAAGCATAAAACGGGCAGCGAGTCCCTATACACTGGTTATTTTTGTGAGAGTATGAGCAAGTGAACTCGTGAGTCTGCATCTTAACGCCAAAATTTTCTCTGACGAATTCAACAGCAGCCAACAACGACAAGAACGAATCGCGTTTACAGCATCGGGGGCCTCCGACTCTGCCGATTGCGTCAAGGGATTTTGAAGTCATCGAATTTGCAAGCCTGAAGGGTTCTATCGCTAATGGATTTGAGTCAGAGATTATTGCGATGAAGATACCTGCGCTGATTCCTGCACCGCAAGCTCCCCAGAAGCCGCAGATACCTCCGGGGACTTCTGAGCCTCGTTTAATCATTTCGTGTAATCCTGCCTCAAGGTCAATCTTGCCTCCTGAATTCCTGTAAGCCGTGAGAAGTGCTGCTCCGGCAATAATATGATGTTCAGGGCCATGCATGTGACAGAAGTCTTGACTCATAATCTTGTCGAGAATATGAATCGGATCTGAAGAATCTTCGTTCATGCAGATATTTATGATAGCGTCAATTCCGTTGATATGACACTCGTTGCACACATAATGGCCATTAACGCACCTTGTCTTCGAGTACTCTTCGCGGCCGCATAATGAACACTGCATTAACTCGTCATGCTGTAAGTATTCAAGATGTTGACCGCAAATTATACACTCTTCGTTTTGATTGTGAGTCTGACTCATGATATTAGCTCCCCGAAAATTTTTATATGCATAATAGAGAAATTATACACAATCGCTAAAAAATATTAACGTGTGCTAGAATGCTTATGACTTATAAATATTAATCGCTAAAGGAGAATAATTAATCACTATGCCGATGCAAATAGGTTTAGACGAATTATTAACAATGCTAGTTTCGCGCGTTGAAGAGATGGGCCTCGATGCTGAGAACCAGAAAAGCCGCTTTAACATCATGTTCAGGGTACTCTACAGGAAAGGCTTATTTGACGAGAATGACGCACTCGAAGCAATTCGTGAGGAGAATAAGATACTGCTCGAACTTGGCCTAATTAAGGCAATGCCGGACGACAAGACCCTCAAGGCAGCCACAGACAATTTAATGCTCTGGATTAAGGGCGATGCTGGCGAGATAAGGGCCTCACTTGACGAATACAGAAAGAGACTCGAAGAAGCTCAGGCTCAACAGAACAAGCCTCACATAGACGTAGCTCCTGCAGGTGTGTTAAACGAGCTTGACAGGTTAGGCGCGAATAATAACAGCAAGAAGCTAATCCTGTAATTATGGATTTCTCAACAGTAAAAGATTTTTGGCGCAAAGTTGCAGGTAAGGGCGTTATCGTAGCTGTAATTGACTTTACCCTTCTGGCTCTTGCTGTCTACTCAGGCTATGCGATAAGGCTGGGGCTTTTCATTCCCCGTTATGTTACTGCATGGCGTTACGTCATGGCAACTCTGCCCCCGTTATGCGTGTTAATATTCGCCCTGTTCGGACAGTACAAGACTATATGGCAGCACGCAGGCACCGAAGACTATATCAAATTCGTCTGGATATATATCACCTCAATGATTTTATATATCATGATTAACGGTGTGTTCAAGATCGCAGTGTTCCCAAGGGTCTCGTTTGCAATAACTTTCTTTGCAGGGCTATTCATGTGCGGAGGTCTGAGATTCTCATGGCTGATGACTAAGAGCCTTCACGTCAAACCGGCTAAAGATAAAGAGAGGCTCAAGACCCTTATAGTAGGCGCAGGTGAGGCAGGGGCTTTTCTTGCAAGGGACTTAATGCGCAACGAGTCAGAGTTACTTCCGGCAGGTTTTGCAGATGACGACAACGAGAAAATAGGCAGGCACGTGTCAGGGCTTAACGTTCTCGGCAAGACTTCGGAACTTAAACGCATAGTCGAAGAAGGAAACTTTCAGGTCGTCCTGATTGCTATACCCAGTGCTCAAGGCAGAAAGATCCGCGAGATCTACAAGACCCTTGCGCCGTTGAACGTTCAAGTCAGAATTTTGCCGAGTCTAAGAGAACTTGCTGACGGTCAGGTTGCTGTCTCCAGACTCAGAAAGGTAAAACTCGAAGACTTATTAGGACGCGAACCAATCCGGATAAATCTTGACCCTTCGCTGAATTATATTCAGGGCCGCAGAGTCTTAATCACCGGAGCAGGGGGATCAATAGGCAGTGAGATAGTAAATCAGGTCTTGCACAATAACCCTTCAGAGATTTTTGCACTTGGT
>JAFSQO010000517.1 GCA_017446645.1 Synergistaceae bacterium
GTGCGAGTTTAAGGCAATCCACAGCATCGACTTTCACACTAAGAGCACGCATTTTCCCTAATAAGTCTTCAGGGTAGGTCATCGCTCCTGTCAAGACCGGCAGTGGGTCAATCTGCTGAATTGATGTTACTATCTGGCCGCCGGGTTTCAGAAATTCGATATTTCGGGCTGCTTCGAGAAGTTCAAATGACACGATAAAATCAGCTCCTCCCTTGTCTATCACTGGAGAGTAGACTTTATCGCCATATCTCACGTAAGTAACTACACTGCCTCCCCGCTGGCTCATTCCGTGGACTTCTGAGACTTTCACGTCATAGTTCATAGCCGTCAACAGGTGTCCGAGTAATTTGCTTGCTAAGACACTGCCCTGACCGCCTACTCCTACTATCATTATGTTTGTGGTATTCATTTATTTTGCCTCACTTTCTGAGCCAAATGCACCGAATTTGCAGAGCTGTTCGCATACACCGCAGCCTACGCACAGGGTAGGGTCTACGCTGGCTTTGCCGTTCCTCATCGAGAGAGCGGGGCAGCCGATTTTCATGCAGGACTTGCAGGCAACGCATTTATTTACGTTTACATGTAACGGGGCATTATGTTTCACGTATTTTAATAACGCACAGGGTCTTCGAGAGATAATCACGCTTGCCTCTTCAGCGGCCAACTCTTCATTAAGGGCATCTTCGCATTCCTTGAGATTATAGGGGTCAACGACTCGTACTCGGTTAAAGCCCATTGAGCGGCACAGGTTTTCGAGATTTATCTTGCCTGCAGGGTCGCCCTTGATGTTATACCCAGTTGTAGGGTTCTGCTGGTGTCCTGTCATGCCTGTAATTGAGTTATCGAGAATGATTACGAGTGATTTGCTTTGATTATAGGCAATATTTGCAAGTCCCGTCATACCTGAGTGCATGAACGTTGAGTCACCGATTACTGCTACGGTCTTGAGGGGTTCGCCTGATTGCTCTAATGCCTTATTGAAGCCGTGAAGGGCACTTACTGAGGCACCCATGCACAAAGTCATTTCCATAGCTGATAGCGGCGCGACTGCTCCCAACGTGTAACAGCCAATGTCGCCAAGAACCGTGCATTTTGCTTTATTCAGCGTGTAGAATATGCCTCTGTGAGGACAGCCTGCGCACATCATAGGAGGTCTTGCAGGGATTTTCTCGTCAAATTTTATGCCTGTTCCGGGAGTGAGATTTAACTTTTCAGCTATTATATTTTGGCTGAGTTCGCCTTCAACGGGGAATAAAGATTTACCCTCGCACTCGATGCCAAGAGATCTGCAATAATTCTCGATGAATGGGTCTAACTCTTCGACTATGACAAGACGCTTTACGCCCTGAGCAAATGCCTTTATTTTCTCGTCCGGCAGGGGCCAAATCATGCCTAATTTTAAGACAGGATATAAATCACCGCAGGCTTCTTTCACGTATTGATAGGACGTTGATGACGTTATTATCCCGATTGAGTTATCTTTGCCCTGTTCAATGCGGTTTATCTCTGTTGAGTCAGCAAATTCCTGAAGCTGTCTTATCCTTTGCTCTACAATCGGGTGGCGTTTAATGGCGTTGCCGGGCATCATTACGTATTTAGCAATATTTTTCACGTATGGCCTGGAAGGTGCATTAACTCTTTCGCCGACTTCGACAAGTGACTGAGAGTGAGCTATACGGGTGCACATTTTGACGATTACAGGCGAGTCAAAATCCTCTGATAATGAGTAAGCCATCTTGAAGAATTCCAGGGCTTCCTGAGAATCCGCAGGTTCCAACATGGGAAGTTTTGCAGCCCTTGCATAGTGCCTTGAATCCTGCTCATTCTGTGATGAGTGCATTGCCGGGTCATCTGCCACACAAATAACCATGCCTGCATTTATCCCAGTATATGAGACAGTAAATAATGGGTCAGCGGCTACGTTTAGGCCCACGTGTTTCATTCCGCAAAAGCTGCGTTTACCTGCAAGAGATGCACCGAAAGCCGTTTCCATAGCGACTTTTTCGTTTGGTGCCCATTCGCAGTAAATCTCGTTGAACTTTGCTGCTTCTTCTGTAATTTCAGTACTTGGTGTGCCGGGATAACTTGACGCTACACAACAGCCTGCTTCATATAATCCTCTTGCTGCGGCGGTGTTACCCTGCATTAACTGCTTCATGAAAAAATTTTCCCCCTTTGAATTTCCCGTGAATTGTATCACTAAAATCGATTTCACAAGCTATCATTTATAAGCGATTATAAGCGATAATAAAATATTATTGCAGTTAGTCCTCACGTAAAGTAAAATTTATAAAATATAATTATTTATTTTACATAGGAGACACAACATGAACTTGAACTTATCAACGAAAGAACTTACACGGGATAATCTAAGCCTCTCCCAAATGGCCTGCAAAAGACTCATGGAGACGGCTGAAGAGTTGTGCAGCTGGTTCATGAATGTTTACGGACAGAGTAAATTTGACTTCCTCGATAATCTTTTTCACACTTCAGAGAATAATTTCCCATTGAGTTCAATTGCAGAGGCAGGACGTGACGCGGAGAAAAATCTATACTCTAATGTACGTTACAGCCTGATTTGTCTAGGCGATATAGGCGAGTTCATAGTCGACTTGATTCTGAAACGAAAAAACTTTCAGCTGGGTAATTCAGAGATGCTGCTGAAACTTAGTACTTTATACAAGAACGGTCACTTGAGCAAGGCGCATTATGAAATTTTAAATAACCTGCGGATTACCAGAAACAAGGCCGTCCACAGAAAGACTTACTCACAGGACGAATGTATAAAGCTGCTGGCTGATATACTGCCTCTTTGCGAATGGGTTTTTGTGTCGTCAGTCTCACCTGGGGATTTAATCAGAACCGTAATAACTTCAGTCAATGAAACAGGCATTACAACGGCAATATCCGAAAATATCACTGGAATAGCAGAAAGAATCGAAATACCTGACGAAGAATTTGCGAAATATCATGAAGGCTCTGAAGTAATCTTTAAAGCCATACGTTCGGACAAAGACATGATATTTTTGGGAATTAACGACACTTTCAGCAATCCCTGGGGAGTTCCGGAGGCAATCATAGACGAAGCAATCAGTGACCAGGACTTCCTGAAACTGTGCAAAACGGGCAATGACAGCCTAATAATCCGGGCAATTCACAACGGGGCAAACGTCAATGCAAGCGACCCTAAAGGCATGACGGCCCTTATAATCTGCTCAGGCTCATGCAATGAGGACGTAGTAATGCTGCTGCTCGACAAGGGGGCTGACAAAAACGCCATAAACAACGAAGGCAAAAGGGCTTACGACTACGCTATAAATAATAAAAGGCTCAAGAAATCACTGGCAGTAAAACGCCTTAAACCAGAAGGCATTATAGATGATCACGAATTCCTTTTACTTTGCAGAGACGGAGAACCTGACGAGATTATCAGCGCAATAAATCACGGAGCTAACGTAAACGCTTACAGTAAAACAAGCATGAACACCGCATTAATTTTCGCAGCATGTTCAAAACCGGCTACAGTCATCAGCAGCCTGATAAACAACGGGGCAAAAGTCAACGCCTCCAACAGAAAGGGAAACACGGCATTAATCGAAGCGGCCAAGAATAACACGCCTGACGTTATCGAAGAGTTATTAAGGCACAAGGCAAATATCAGAGCAACAAATAAAGCAGGTCATTACGCCCTTTTCTACGCGATAAAGAATTACAGGCTAAGGGGTGAGGCACATTTATTGCGTAAATTATGCAGTGCTTTGCCGGACAGTGAAGGCAATACGGGATTAATAACGGCCTGCATGAATAAATTGCCGGAACTTGCGCTATTATTGCTTGAGGAAGGCTATGATATGGATTTAGAGAACAAAAGCGGCTTTTCGGCACTTTACTTTGCCATGAAAAATATCAGGGGTTCCGAAGCGGTGAAGTTCATGCTCAGGAAAAAATTTTTTACGTTCTGCAAATCAGGAAGTCCGGAAATAATTAAACAGGCAATCGATGCAGGAATTGATGTGAACTCCCGCAACAAATCAGGCA
>JAFSQO010000518.1 GCA_017446645.1 Synergistaceae bacterium
TTCAATCCGTTAGCTTTGATTTCGCGGACTAACTCGTAACCTGAAAACTCACGGCAATACACTTTTTCGGGTTCAGGAGGCCAAGAGATCCTGTGATTCTGGCAAAATGGGCAATTCATGTTACAGCCTACACTGCCAAGCGAGTAAATATAGCTCCCTGAGTGCCAGTGATATAACGGCTTCTTCTCTATTGGGTCAATCGCAGCAGAGCAGAACCTCCCAAGCCATGATGAGATTAACTCACCGCCAAGATTACGCCTGACCCTGCAGAAACCTGATTCACCTTCAGAGAGCCTGCAATGTCTGAAGCATAAATCACAGGTTATTGCGTTATCGTCTTTGTGAAAGTAACCGGCTTTCATGATTACCTGTAGCGAACTACTTCAAAGCGTTCAAGTGCTATATTGCTCAAGTCTCGAATTCCCGCCTTCATCGCTGCTATCTGGATTTGCTGCTCTACACTGTCAACCCCTTCAAGGTCCGGTAATAATACCCCGCGTCTATAGCCCTGTGAGACAATTACACCGAATTTCTTAACGTCAAGCTCGCTGTAATTGGAAATAGCTTCAGGTTCTGATAACACGTCCACAGAGAAAATTACGTCATCAAGTTCCTTGCTGGTCATTGGGGGGAATCTGGGGTCTCTTGTTGAAGATGACACTGCATTAGCAATTATCTCTTTGTCAAGACTTTCGCAGACAGGACTGAGAGTGCCTATACAGCCCCGTAATTCGCCGTTAGTCTTCTTGATTGACACAAAGCATGATTTACGAGAGTTCCATAAGTCAGACTCAATTACTTCGCTTCCTGATTGCGGCAGGGCTTCACCTGTCAATAATCTCTTCACTGTTTCACGAGCTAAGATAACCGGTGCAGAAAATTTTCTGTTATCGCTATTATCGTTCAACATGCATAAAGCGTTGCAATAACCCACACCAAACGGCCATTCATGCGAGAATATCTCTATGTTGCCATGACCCTCACAAAGCCCAAGCATTGCAAGGACTGAGCGAAAACCGCATTCACCTGCACGCGAAATAATATGCTTGTCAAGAGAGAGTAATTTTTCGGCTGAACAGGTTCTCAAAGAGTCCTCTATTGCAGTCTCGAATATTTTTGCAAATTCAGGCTCGTAACCTGCTGGAGCGTCCGGGGTCAATCTGTGCGACAAATCTCCGCTGGCAAGCAACGCAATCTTGTCCGAAGCATGATAATCTGCCAGAGCCTTACCCAGTTTATACGCGCCTTCAGGTGTTAATCCAATCGGTGAGGCTATTATCAAGGGCGGAAGACTTCCCCATGCCTCATTCAGGAAATAAAGCGGTACCAGACTGCCTTGATCTTCTGTGAGGTTGCTTTCGGGTGATTTATAGATGTTCACGCCGCTCTTCACAAGGTAATCACATAAAGAGTTAATCACGTCATTAGCTGGCGAATAGGCTGTAATTCTGACTCCCGGAACCCCGAACATTGCAAACGAACCTGAGTAAAATTCTGCACTGTTCACTAATAAAGCTCCAGGCATGTATGATTGATGAGGCGATAATACGACTAACAGATCCGGCTTGCTGTGCTTTATCCGTTCTGTTAATCTGCTAATTCCCTGCAATGTTTTCGCTGCTTCGTTTTCACGTCCCCTGCCGACTTCAGGAATTAAAACCGGAGGATGAGGCATTAATATTGACCATATGAACATGACGCTATATCTCCCTGGAAAAAATTATTGTTAATTATAGCTCAATGCGATATATAATAATCAACTTCACAAAATAATCGCATAATAAAGGAGCAAAAAAATTTATGAGCCTCAAAAATTACGAATTCTGGTTTGTAGTAGGCAGTCAGTTTCTTTACGGCAATGAAGTACTTGAGACAGTTGCAAAGCGCGCTCAGGAGATGACAGACAAGTTAAACGCTTCCGGCAATCTCCCCTGCAAGGTGATCTAC
This sequence comes from Synergistaceae bacterium, assembly GCA_017446645.1. Lineage (GTDB taxonomy): Bacteria > Synergistota > Synergistia > Synergistales > Aminobacteriaceae > JAFUXM01. Next base: position 1,948 of record JAFSQO010000518.1, read on the forward strand.
AAGGTTACGGCCAAGACAAATGCAGAGATCACAGAGACAATAAGGGACGCTAACCATGATCCAAAGTGTGCCGGCATTATCACATGGTGCCACACCTTCAGCCCGTCTAAAATGTGGATTAACGGACTTGCGAACTTACAGAAGGCTTGGTGTCACTTCGCAACGCAATATAATCGCGAAATCCCTAATGACGAAATCGATATGGACTTCATGAATCTGAATCAGGCGGCTCATGGCGACAGAGAACACGGCTTTATAGGCGCAAGACTCAGGGCAGCACGAAAGATTATCGCAGGCTACTGGCAGGACGAGGACACCCAGAAGCGTCTGGGTAACTGGATGAGGGCAGCAGCAGGTGCAGAGTTCTCGAAATCCCTGAAGGTCATGAGATTCGGTGACAATATGCGCGAAGTTGCAGTTACTGAAGGCGACAAGGTAGAAGTCCAGATTAAACTCGGCTGGCAGGTCAACACTTGGCCGGTCGGTAAGCTGGTTGACGTGATGAATGCCGTTACAGAAGATGAAGTCAACACCCTCATGAAAGAGTATGAGCGACTCTATGACATAGCTACGGACAATATCGAGGCAGTCAGGTATCAGGCACGTGAAGAAATAGCTATCAAGAAGATGCTTGACGGTGAAGGCTGCTGCGCTTTCTCAAACACGTTCCAAGATTTATACGGCATGAGGCAGTTACCGGGGCTTGCAACTCAACACCTGCTGGCTTCAGGTTACGGCTTTGGTGCAGAAGGCGACTGGAAAGTAGGCGCAATGACCGCTATAGTCAAATTCATGGCAGAAGGCAAAACCGGAGGCACTGCATTCATGGAAGATTACACGTATCACCTCGCTAAAGGCAATGAGTACAGTCTGGGTGCTCACATGCTCGAA
>JAFSQO010000519.1 GCA_017446645.1 Synergistaceae bacterium
AAATAAAATAGGCGTGCTTGTGTGCGGTTATAACGTAAGTTTTCAGATTGGGACTAAACTAGGTAAGGCAAACAATCAAAATTTTGTAAATATCCCATTTGGAAAATTACGTGCAAAATTAAAATATTTGTGTGACTTATACGGAATACTCTATGTAGAGCAGGAAGAAAGCTACACATCAAAAGCAAGTTTTTGGGACTGCGATAATATTCCTGTATATGATTCATCTAATCATTGTCAGCATGAATTTTCAGGATGCAGACTACATAGAGGCATGTACAAGACCTCGAACGGCTATAAAATCAATGCCGATGTAAACGGAGCATTAAATATATTAAGAAAAAGTAAAGTTGTGTCTTTAACAAGGCTATACTGTAGGGGCGCAGTGGACACGCCTGCAAGAATAAGGGTGCCTGCATAAAATAGGTGGAGACTTAAAACCAAACTTCTTGGACGAGGATTTTTATCCTTCCGAAGCTCGCGACTTTAGTCGTGAGAGGTTCACATGCTATTATTCGTAAGGGTGTAAATTATATGAATGACATTAAGCAGATTCTCCGGGAACTTCATGAAAATAAAATTACTGTAGACGAAGCTTATTTAATGCTCAAGGAAAAGCCTTTTGAGGACATAGGTTTCGCTAAAGTCGACCTTCACAGGAAATTACGGCAGGGAGCTTCAGAAGTAATTTATGGTGCAGGAAAGACCCCTGAACAGATTGCAGGGATAATTAACGTAATGCGCTCTCATAACCAGAAGGCAATATTAATCACTAGATTATCCCCTGAGTCAGTGCGTGAATTAAAGCAACTGGGCTGCGAAATCGAATATCACGAAGACGCTCGTGCAGGCATAGCCGGGACAATCCCCGAACCTGAAGGCAAAAGTTTCATAATCGTAGCTACAGGAGGAACTAGTGACATTCCCGTTGCTGAAGAAGCTGCGTTGACTGCTGAAGTGTTGGGTAATCGCGTCTCAAGGCTCTATGATGTCGGAGTAGCCGGACTTCACAGAATGCTCTCTCACATTGACGAGATAATGAGCGCAAGTGTAATCATCGCAGTTGCCGGAATGGAGGGCGCACTGGCCAGTGTCTTGGGAGGACTTGCAGACTGTCCTGTAATTGCCGTGCCTACAAGTGTCGGTTATGGTGCATCTTTCGGAGGTGTCGCAGCACTGTTGGCCATGTTGAATTCCTGTGCCAGCGGAGTCACTGTAGTAAATATAGATAACGGATTTGGAGCAGGTTATTTTGCTTCGATGATAAATAAAATCAGAGTAGAAAGTGAAGCTAAATAATGTTGAGAAAAATTTTTATAACAGCTTTAATAATTATTCTTTCGTGTTCAGTTATTAATGCAGCGGTTAATTCAGAATCAGAATCAGAATCAGAAGAATATGACCTTGCAGGTTTATGGCACATAGAAGGCGGCGGTTTTGCCAGAAAGAATTTCGTCAAGGCATCTCTTGAACTCACTGGCGACATGAATCTCGTTACTAAGACTCTTAGAGACGCAAGAGACCAGATTAACAGGATAATCAGCGATGAAGTTGCCATAGACATTGATACTATTGATGAAGGCATTCTTGACAGCGACATGAAGGTTCTTACTTCATATGATATAAACATGAAACTCACAGTTACTGACTTTGAGATCAGGGCTTGGAAGGAATATTTACCCAACGGAATAAAAATCCCGGTTCTGCTTCCTGAGAAAGTGCCGTCAGGTGAATATAATTTGACGCTCCCGCCGGTAACTTATGGGAAACTCACATATCAGGTTACTTTTACTTCTGCAACGTCAGGGATAGTAATAATCTCAGGTTACATAGACGTTGATGTAGTCGGAGAGTGTGAGATTTATTCAGAGACTGACATCTGGAAAGATACCAGCACCAGGCCCGGCAATTCCAATAGTGCGAAGGGCGGCTGTAATCTTGGATTTACCTGTTTATTTTTATTTTTGCTGTTAATTTCATCAGGAGTGATTAAACGTGTTTGGAACTGATATAGGCATAGATTTAGGGACAGCTACAGTCCTTATTTACGAAAAGCATCACGGTGTAGTCCTGCGAGAGCCTTCTGTTGTAGCAATGGATCAGGACACAGGCGATATTCTTGCAGTAGGCTACGAGGCCAAGAGCATGGTCGGACGAACTCCCGGCAATATAACTTCAGTAAGACCCCTGCGTGACGGAGTCATAGCAAATTACGCAATGACAGAGGCAATGCTTCAGCACTTCATGAGGCGCGTAACTAAAGGCTCCCAAAAGTTTTTCAGGAACAGGGCCATGATCTGCGTACCTTCAGGAGCTACTGACGTTGAGAGGCGTGCAGTTCTCGAAGCAGCGTTAGAAGTCGGAGCGCGTGAGGCGTACTTGATTGAAGAACCAATGGCAGCAGCAATCGGTGCAAATCTCAAAGTCGAAGAAGCCCGCGGCAAGATGATAGTCGATATAGGCGGAGGCACTACAGACATAGCAGTTATTTCGCTTGGAGGAGTCGTAAAATCAAAATCATTGAGGCTCGGCGGTGATAAATTCGATGAGGGCATAATACGTTACCTTCGCCGTCAGTATAATCTTTCGATAGGAGACCAGACCGCAGAAAATCTTAAAATTATGATTGGTACCTGTATCCCATTAGAAGAAGACCAGCGAATGATAGTAAAGGGCCAGGACCTCGTTCAGGGTTTGCCCAGACAAATCGAAGTTACAAGCAGTGCAGTGAACATGGCAATCAGCGAGATGATTCAGACCCTTGTTGACGGAATTCGTAACGTCCTGGAAGTAACGCCCCCCGAATTGTCAGCCGATATAATTGACAGGGGTATAGTCTTAACAGGAGGAGGAGCATTATTGCGCGGACTCCCTGAGTTAATCGCCCAGCAGACCGGCATTAATTGCTTTACAGCCGAGAACCCAATGGAGAGCGTTGCACTCGGAACAGGTAAGGCCCTTGCAGAAATGGACAATCTCAAGAACTCCGGACGAAGCTCCATGCTGGTGAACTTAAAGCGGGTTACCAGAAAGAAATATTAACAGGAGATGAAGAGAATAAATGCATCGCGGATTATACGAAGCAGCGTCTGCAATGCTGGTTCAGGAGACAAATTTAGATGTCGTAACTCACAATCTTGCTAACGTTGA
>JAFSQO010000520.1 GCA_017446645.1 Synergistaceae bacterium
GCCCGACTATAAACGTAGCCGGTCCCATTGATAAAAATATTTGAGGAATACTTACCCCCAGAGAAATTAACACACTCGCGAAAACTGCACTGCCAGCCATGAAAATAGAGTCGCTGATGTTTGAGCAGGCAATTACTCCCGAAACTTTTGACTCAGGGGCTTTATTTTGCATCACTGCATAGAGGGGCACTATATATAATCCACCACAGAACGCAATTATAAACAAACATGCTATTATCATGAAGTTCGCAGGATTCGTGAAGAACTCCCACGCCCCTATAACAGGAGCATTCACGTCAACAGGAGGACGGTCACTCACAAGCCATAATAATATACTCGCAATTGCTATACCATATGCCGAAGCAGGCACGTATTTAGTCGTAATATCGCCCTTGAGAATAGCATCGCAGGCCATTGAACCGGCTGCAATACCGCATGAGAATATCGCAAGGAAACTCGTTGCAACACTCTCGTCAGCTCCCAGAATTAATCGGGCATAAGTAGGGAACTGGGCAAGAAACGTAGCTCCAACAAGCCAGAACCACGAGATCGCAAGCATTGAGCCGAAAACATTGCGCATAGGCATAACGTCCCTGAACATCTCGACAGTGCGCGAAACTATGTTGCATGAGACCAGAATTTCCGGGTTAATCGGCTTAGTAGGAGGAATGAACATACTTGACAGCCAACCCGCAAATGCTATAGAGATTGCGCCGAAACCTACGAGATAAATGCCGTTTTCACGCAAAATTAACAAGCCTCCCGAAATTGTGCCGGTCAAAATCGCTAAATACGTTCCCATTTGAATTAAACCATTGCCTGCAATTAACTCAGTCTCCTCAAGATGCTGGGGGAGAATGCTGTACTTTGCCGGTGAAAAGAAAGCAGACTGGGCACCCATTAAGAACAGCACCACCATCAAGAGCCATACGTTATTCAGCCAGAAGCCGAACGCTGCACCGGACATTACGACAATTTCTGCAAACTTCACCCAGCGCATTAAATCAGAACGGTCATATTTGTCGGCCAAGTCGCTCGCTGTAGGGGCAAAGACAAAAAACGGAAGTATAAAGATTCCCGCAGCTGCGTTTACCAGAATCCTTGAGTCAACTCCAGCCTGGTCGCCGAGCCTGTAGGTAATCAGCATCATTAAGGCCGATTTGAAAAAGTTATCGTTGAATGCTCCCAAAAACTGGGTCAGGAATAACGGCAGGAATCTTCGAGTCAATAACAGCCTGAACATTTATAACTCACGCTTCCATTTAGTGCCTTGAGGGGTATCTTCAAGGACAATTCCCCGTGACTTCAGGATGTTGCGGATCTCGTCAGACCTTGCGAAGTTCTTGGTCTTTCGTGCCTGGCTTCGTTCGTCTATGAGCTTCTCTATTTCTGCGCTTTCTGAATCATGTTCGCTCTCTGCCTCGTCCTCACCGATTACGCCCAAAATCGCATCGTAAGAGTTCAGGGCTTCTTTTGCTGAGTCAAAAAATTCCTGGGGCAGTGAATCATTCTCTTTCAGGTTCGTGTTGATTAAATACACTACATCGAACAACACGCCCATTGCTGCAGCTGTGTTGAAGTCATCGTTCATTGAGTCAGCAAATTTCTTATCGAGTTCAGCAAGTTCTGCCTTGAATTTACTAACGTCAAAGTTTGAGTCTTTATTTACTCTGGTCTTCGCTGCAAAGTCAAGATCGCTCCTGCAATTTCGTAATCTCGCAACCCCTGCTTCCGACTGCTCAAGGGACTCTCTTGAAAAGTTTATCGGGCTTCTGTAATGAGCACTCAACATGAAGAACCTCAAGGCTAACGGGTTATACTCACTGAGGGCAGCTCTTGCAGTCAGGAAATTTCCCAGAGATTTCGACATTTTTTCACTGTCAATCAACAAGAATCCGTTATGAAGCCAGTAATTCACAAATGGTTTGCCTGAACCTGATGCAGCCTCGCTTTGAGCAGCCTCGTTCTCATGGTGAGGGAACATCAGATCAATGCCTCCGGAGTGAATATCTATGTTGTCGCCAAGATACTTTGATGACATTGCCGAGCATTCAATATGCCAGCCGGGTCTGCCCTTGCCCCAGGGACTTTCCCAGGAGGGTTCGCCGGGTTTCTCTGCCTTCCATAATGCAAAGTCCAATGGATCGCGCTTCTTTTCGCCGGGTTCGACTCTTGCGCCTGCCTCTAAATCTTCGAGATTCTGCTTGCAAAGACTCCCGTATGACGGCCAGCTCTTAACGTCAAAATATACATCTCCTTCTGAGACATAGGCATGACCATTCGCAATGATTCTCTCAATCGTGCTGATTATCTCAGAAATATGCTCAGTAGCACGGGGTGATACATCGGGCCTTCTGATCCGCAATGCATCCGCGTCCTTGTTGTACTCGTTAATAAATCTCTCGGCGAGTTCCTGAACCGTTATCTTTTCTTTGTGAGCACGGTGAATCATTTTGTCATCAATGTCAGTGAAATTCTGCACAAACTTGACTTTATAGCCTTCGTGTTCTAGCCAGCGTCTCAGGACATCAAATACTATGAAGGGCCTTGCGTTGCCTATATGAAAGTAGTCATAGACAGTAGGTCCGCATGAGTAAAAGCGGACGTGTCCGGGTTCTATGGGCTTGAATTCCTCTTTTTTGCGCGTTAAGTCATTGAATAATACAAGACTCAAATTTTTCTCACCTTTCTTATTTCCGTTTGCGAAGTAACATGTAACCTGCCGAGAGAATCATCAACATTCCTGAACCTGTTACATTACAGCCGCTGCTTGAGTTGCCTTTTGTGCTGCCTGTGTTCTGAGTCACTGCTGTCATGCTAATCGGTATGCCTCCAAGCTGGTCTCTGGTAAATTCTGCAATGGGTGCGTCCGTATCAGGGTCGTATATTGCTATGCCGTCATTGATTATTGCTGCGACAAATTTCTTATTGTCAGAATCATAGTACATAGCCTTGCTCACGAAGCTCTCTGTGTAGCCAAAATCGACTTCGTTGACTTCACTGCTGCTCTTGTAGTGTACTAAAGCCTGCTCGCCGGTTTCAGGGGACTGGGCCATGAAGTAAAAACCGCTGTCATTATCCTTGCATAATGCCTTGACTGGGGTGTCGGTGCTTACAACAAGAACAAGCTCGCTGCTCGATAACCCGTTGGCAAATGTGTCTACTCCGCCTGAGTGTGCGATGAAAATCCTGTTGTCTTTGCCGAATGTCATTAACTCTGAGTCATATCTTACTTTGGTTTCAGAGTAGCCTCTAACTTCGTTGTCCAGCTGTCCGTCAAATCTGAGTAACAGGCTGTCCTCAGAAGTTGCTCTGCTGACAAGACCGTAAATGCTTGAGCCGTTTACAAGCACTGTGCTCATGTTCATAGCGTCATTGCTTGATATGTAAGATATGCTGCGGACCTTCTGAAGTCCTTCGGTATCGTACTCGGAAATCGTTGCTTCACCGTTTAATCCGGAGGCCAAGAATAACCCCCTGTGATTATCGGAATATGCAGCAGAACGTGCGTCATATGTGCCAGTCAAGATACTTACTCCGTCATCGACAGGCTTTGTCAGGTCAGAGACATTGAAGATAAAAGCAAAGTCCCCTGATTTAATGCTCGGATCTGTCTCTGGTTCAATAAGGGCAACGAATGAAGTTCCGTCCTCGTTGTAATAGTGAGCGACTATAGAGTCATCAGCAGCATCAGAATATTTCACAACAGGAGAATCTGCGCTCAAGGTATCTGAAATTGACGAGATCCCTATAAACCCCATTTTGCCGTTCGATGTTGTGTAAACTATGTCAGCGTATGAAGCACAAGCAAGCATAAACACTAGTAAAATACCCGTAAAAAATTTTTTTGTCATCTTAATCAGAATTTCCTTCCTAAATCTAATTCTAAATCTAAACTAAATCACTTCATCAATTATTATAATCTATAATCGTGAATTATCTTCTCTTGACCTTGACACGACGCACAGGTCTTTCGGGTTCTTTGGGTTTGGCAGGTGTCTGAGTCCTCGCTGCCTTGCTGTCCTTTGCCCTGAGTTCCTGAACTGTAGCAAGAGCCTTAGCCGTCAGTCTTTCACTTCCAGAACTGTAGCGCATGAAGCCTTCTTTGAGGGATTTAGATTTAGCCATGCAGGACGCGAAAATCTCTGTACCGTAGAAAATATTTATTCGCGGATCAAAGAGTCCTTTGCCGTCCTTAATCTTGAACCGCCTCTTGACTGTGCTAGAGTGTGCGCTCCAGTGAATTTGCATTAACCCGTAATCACCTCCTTTAGAGACTGCCTTATTATTCACTGTAGACTCATGAACTATTATAGCTGCTATTGCGTAAGGATCCTGTTTGAATTTCTTAGCCGCTTCTATAACAAGCCCCGCGTAACTGTTGGCAATTTTTGCAGAGAGTGAGGGGTTTACGTTCATGAATAACTCTGAGATATTTTTCCCCGTTGAGTCATGTTTTTTTGCAGCAGAATACACAGGACTTGCGAAAACACTGAGCAGAATGAACAGGAATAATATACTTTTATTGAATCGCCTCATCTTTTTTCAGCCCTCTTTCGCTCTTAATTGAGTCAAAAGTCTTTAACCTCTCACTCAGTCTTGCGTCCAGTTCTGCTTCTGTTAAGTGTGAATATGAATCTGAAACCGTAACTGCGTCCAAATCTAGGTCAGAATCCTGTTTAGCAGCTGGTTTATTATTCCCTTTCTTTGCGTCAGTCCTTAATACTTTAAAACCTGGTTCGCCGATTACGTCATTGCCCTTGCCGTAGAGCTGTCTTGCTTCTTTCCATGAGCCGTCTTCATTGGGTGAGTAGTCACCGATTGCCTTGCGTAATGCGACCAAAGCAATGTACATGTCTTTAACTGCGTCAAGGTATTCCGTTCGGACTGCCTGATAAGCTGTCTGGGCGTTAATCAAGTCAATCTGTGCACCCATTCCTTCAGAGTACATGAGTTCTGTAATCTTTAACTCTTCTTCGGAGCGTTCGACCTGTCTCTGCTTGTCCTGCTCGTTTGCTGAGGCGTTCCTCCAGTCGTTAATTGCTACTGTAATGTCTCGTCTGGTCTGCTCTTGAAGGGCATCGAGGTTTGCTTCTGCTGCCTGAATTAACCTGTCCGCGTTTAGGGTCTTGTACTTTGTCCCATTGCCGTCACTAATCGGAAAAGTAAGAGTCAAAGAGGCTCCGGCTTGCTTATCGTTGGGAGTTGCGAAGGCTTCAGGGTCCGACCATGCAGTCCACTGGAACGCAAAATCAAGTGTAGGCGAAAGTCCTTTGGCAGTTAATTTCTTTACGAGTTTTGCGCGTTCAAGATTCAATCTTGCTGCCCTAACGTCAGGTCTGTATGCAAGGGCTTCATCGTAGTCCATGCTGATGTCGAATTCAGGGACCTTCAGCTCTTCGTCAACCGGTTCAACGTCCAAACCTCCGGCCATCAGTGAGAGTTCTGCGAGCAAATTCATGTAAGCTGTCTCCGCAGTTTTCGAGAGGCTCTGTGCTTCGACTACCTGCGCTTCACTCCTTACGATGTCGAGTCTTGGGACTAACTCCTGATTATATTTTTCCATTGTGACCCTGTGATTCTCGGCTCTCTGAAGCATTATCTCACGCTGTAGCTTCATGTTTTCACGGGCAAGTACTGCGCTCCACCAGAGTTCTTCAGCTCCTGCTATGAGTGAGTTGAGGTTGTTATCGAAGTTGGCACGCGAGACCTCATAACCCAGAATATTTTGCTGTTCGTCGAGTTTATACTGTCCTGATATATCGATTCTCTGAGTCAGGGTGAATTTTGCGTTGCCTGCAAGTACGTTATACTCTTTCGCATTGCCTGCACTCTGGGCCGTTACGTATGATCCGTTAGCTGCGAAATTTGTGCTGGGTCTCTGATACGCTACTGAAGCAAGCACGGAATAGTAATCAGCCTCAACGGATTTTATGGCTGCCTTCAGTGAATGGTTGTTTAACAGGATTTCGCCTATATATTGTTCTAAGGTCATCGAGACAGAAGCCCCTGACTTTTCCGGAGCAATAAGAATTAACACCACCATCACCGGAATGATGTAAAAGATTTTGCGCTTGAGAATGTGCATTATAAATTATCACCTTTTCGAGATTTTTATTTGCGTGAATATTTTACGCTATAATGTGAAAAATATTAATGCGAAATATCACTGGTAATGAACAGGACAAGAAAGGAGACGTGATTAATGCAATACACAATAATTCATTACGAAGAGAATGGCCGGGATATTTTTCAAAATTGGCTCGATAACCTGAAAGATTTACAGGCAAGAACAACTATTGCAAGAAAAGTAAAACGCGTTGAAAATGGTAACTTTGGAGAACATCGTTTTTGCCGCGATAATGTTTGGGAGCTTGTTGTTGATACAGGACCAGGCTACCGTGTTTACTACTCGATAGTAGGAAATATCGTAGTTCTTTTGCTATGTGCAGGTTCTAAAAGCACACAACAGAGGGATATTGATAATGCCGTTGAATATTTGAAGCGATACAAGGAGGAGTATAAATGAAAATAGGTTATGTAACTCATGACGAGGCCATGATTAAAAGTTTTGTACGTGACCCTGAATTTGCAGATTATTATTTAGAAACCGTTCTAGCCGAAGGAGACCCCGAAGAAATTGCCGGCGTTCAATCTTGGTACAACGAAGCTAAATCGCAGGTTCAAACACTTGTCAATCTATAAACGACAGGACTCAAAACATGGAAAAAATTAACACACTCATAATCGGAGGAGGCCCGGCAGGACTTATGGCAGCAGTCAGGGCTTCATCACTCGGTCAAAGGGTTGTCATAGTTGAGAAAAATTACTCGGTCGGTGAAAAATTACTCATCTCAGGACGGGGACGATGCAACTTCACGAACTCTGAAGACGACATAAACACATTCATTGCAAAATACGGTGATAAAGGGAAATTTTTGTACTCGGCTTTCAGCAGGTTCGGCCCTCGCGAAACGATTTTATTTTTCGTAAATCACGGTGTGAACGTAATCGAAGAACGAGGCAAACGAATATTTCCAGCTGAAGGAGGCTCACAGAAGATTCTCGACAGGCTCCTGATTGAATGCAAGAAGGGCAACGTGAAAATCTTACGAAACACACCGGTCAAGGCTCTCAGAGTCAAGAACTCGCGTGTAGACTGCGTAATCACTGAACAGGACGAACTCAGGGCAGACAAGTATATAATCGCTACAGGAGGCAAATCTTACCCTGATACAGGCTCAACTGGTGACGGATATATCTTTGCTCAGCAGGCAGGACACACGGTTACGAAATTATTCCCGGCCCTTGTCCCTGTAAGAACTCGTGAGACTTGGCCGAAGCTCGCTAATGGCTGTAATCTCAAGAACGTGAGACTCAAGGTGATACGTGACGGCAAAGAAATTGATTCGCGCTTTGGTGAGATGGAATTCACGAATTTCGGGGTGTCAGGGCCAATCGTGATGGATTTGAGTTCACATATTCCAGAGTGGCAGGAAGGCAGCGAGTCGTTAGAGTTCTCGTTAGACCTGAAGCCGAGTCTGACTCAGGAAATCCTGATAGAGAGACTCAACCGGGAGATTACGAAGTCAGCAGGCCATAAACGATTCGCCTCACTCGCAAGGAGTCTCGTTCCAAAGGATTTAACCCGGTTAATTCTTGAACTCTCTGACATTCCGAGCGATAAACCTGTAGAATATATCTCTGATGAGGAAGTTGCGGAGTTCGTGGCTCTCCTCAAAGACATTAGAATGCACATTAACGGCCTTTGGAGCTTCAAGAATGCAGTAGTCACTAACGGAGGTGTCAGCCTGAAAGAGATTGAGCCGTCAACAATGAAGTCAAAACTTTGTGAGAATCTTTACTTCGCTGGTGAAGTACTCGACCTCAACGGCCCTTCAGGAGGCTTTAACCTGCAAATTTGTTGGAGCACAGGCTATGCAGCTGGGAGCGTGAATGAATAAATGTTACTGGTAGTCGACACAGGCAATACAACAACTGTAGTAGGAATCTTTGACGGTGATAAATTAATCGCACAGTGGAGGCTCTCCTCGATTCTCCATACTTCGGACGAATTGGGAGTCTATTTCTTGACCCTGCTTGCCACTAAGGGCATAAAACCTTCGGAAATTCACGGGGCAGCCTTCGCAAGCGTAGTCCCGTCACTGGATTTCTCAATGAAGGAAGCAATAAAGAATTATTTCGGTGTAACTCCTCTTCAGGTCAGCGCACTCACGGATACAGGCATGGAAATTCAATGCAAGAATCCTCGTGAAGTCGGAGCAGACAGAATCGTCAACGCAGTCGCAGGTCTGGCAAAGTACGGCGCGCCTCTCATTGTCGTAGATTATGGAACGGCTATAACTTTCGATGTAGTCTCCCCCGAAGGAGCTTATTTAGGAGGAGCCATAGCCCCCGGTCTTAACTCCGGAATATCTGCCCTGTTCTCGAAGACGGCAAAACTTCCCCAGGTCTCACTTGCAATTCCTGAAAGCGTAATCGGACGAAACACTGAAGAAGCCATTCAATCAGGTATCTTGTTCGGCAACGGAGGACTCACTGACAGGCTGATTGACATGATACGCGAGAAACCAGGCTTTGAGTCAGCAAAAGTCGTGGCAACAGGAGGACATGCTGCCCTGATGAAAAAAGTATCTCAGAGAATTCAATACGTTGATGACTGGCTTATGCTCGAAGGTCTGAAATTAATTTACACGAGGCTGAACAAAAATTGATTCATGCAGGAGGACTTGACTTAGCTAACCCCTTATGCCTTGCTCCTTTGGCCGGAATTACGACTCTTCCGGTCAGAGAATTATTTTCGGGACTGGGAGCTGCTTTGACTCACACCGAAATGATAAGCTGTGCAGGACTTGTGCGCGACAATGCAAAGACACTGGATATGCTGCAAGTTTCTGAACGTGAAAGCCCTTTGGTTGTGCAGTTATTTGCTTCGAGTGAAAAGATTTTGTGTGAAGGTGCCTCAAAAGTTTTAGAGTCATGCAAGAGATTTGCTGCTCTTGGTGTAAATATGGCCTGTCCAATGCCGAAAATTACCCGAAACGGCTCTGGCTCTGCATTATTGCGAAAACCTGACGAAGCCTTCAACATGATTAAGGGCCTCAAGACTCTAAGTCCCTTGCCTGTCTGGGTAAAAATCCGCAAACTCGATGATTATGACCTGACACTGCAC
>JAFSQO010000521.1 GCA_017446645.1 Synergistaceae bacterium
AACTCAGCACGTAACAGCGCAATCCCATTGCTTGACCTGAAAGACATTCCCGCAAGAATAGAACCGGGCGCAATTATTCGAGATCAGGTAACTATCGGCAAAAACGCAGTAATCATGATGGGTGCAGTCATCAACATCGGCGCGGTCATAGGCGAAGGCACAATGATAGACATGGGCGCAGTACTCGGAGGCAGAGCAACAGTCGGGAAAAACTGCCACGTCGGAGCAGGTGCAGTCCTCGCAGGAGTTATCGAACCAGCAAGCGCAAAGCCCGTAATAGTTGAAGACAACGTGTTAATCGGAGCAAATGCTGTAGTAATCGAAGGCGTTCATATCGGCGAGAATGCAGTCATAGCAGCAGGTGCAGTCGTAATCGAAGACGTTCCGGCAGGCAAGGTAGCAGCAGGTTGTCCGGCAAGGATAATCAAGGACAAGGACGCAAATACGACTCTCAAAACTGCACTGGAGCAATCACTCAGGAAGATATAAGACATGGGCATAAATTTTTTACACGAAGCTAACTCTTTAAGGGAGAAGCTGCTTGACATTCGCAAGGCACTTCACAGGGTCCCGGAAATTGGCAATCATGAATTCAAGACTGCTGAACTTCTCGAAAAATTTTTGGACGAGGCAGGAATTACGAATCATAAAAGAATTCTTGACACTGCAATAATCGCTAAACTCGAAGGCTCTAAACCGGGCAAACACTCTGCGTTACGTTCTGACATTGATGCCTTACCCATAAACGAGGCTACCGGGTGTGATTTTGCTTCTCAGAATCAGGGCTTCATGCACGCCTGCGGCCATGATGTTCACATGACGGGAGTCTTGGGAGCTGCAATGATTCTTGCTTCACATAGAGATGAGTTATGCGGTTCTGTGACTCTGCTCTTTCAGCCGGACGAAGAAGGCGACGGCGGTGCTTTCAGAATGATTGAGGCAGGGGCACTTGACGGTGTAGATGCTGTGTTTGGTGCTCATGTTGACCCTGCTATAAAGGCCGGCGATGTTGGCATTAAGTACGGAGATTTCTACGCTGCTTCAGGTGAGTTCAAGATTACCATAATAGGGAGGACTTCACACGGTGCAATGCGCGAGAAGGGCATCGACTCGATTCAGGCAGGTGCGGCACTTGTCCCGGAAATTCTTGCTATTCCTGATACTTTGGGCGGCGTAGTTACAGTCGGGAAATTTCACTCAGGTACGGCAAACAATATACTCGCAGGCAAGGCAGAACTCGGCGGCATCATGAGAACCTACGGAGTCGAGAAGCGCGCAGAAATGTGCAGGAAACTTGAGCAGATTACCCGCGATATTCCGGCAAAGTTTGGGGCAACGTCAGAGTGTTTTATTAATACGAGTTGTCCAGGGATAATTAATAATCACGATGACATGACTAAACTTGTTGAGGACTCGGCACGTGAAATTTTAGGCCCTGAACATGTGAAGATTATAGAAAAGCCCTTAATGATAAGTGAGGACTTCGGCTACTTCATCATGAATAAACCGGGCAGCTTTTATCATATCGGAGCAGGCTGTGAATGGCCGCTTCATAGCGATAAATTCCTGCCTTCTGATGATGCAGTAATCACGGCTTCGGCAGTTCATGCTGCTGTAGTGAGTAATTTTAATAGGGGAATGATTTAAACTTGAGTATTATTACAGCAAAATTCGGAGGTACTTCGTTAGCAAGTGCTTCACAGATTAAGAAGGTCGCAGAAATAATCCGTTCTAATCCTGACAGGCGTTACGTTGTAGCCTCTGCTCCGGGCAAGAGATTTGGCGATGACATAAAAGTTACTGACCTGCTCTACAAGACTCACGCGCAATTCACTAACGGCGAAGATTTTTCAGGGACTCTTGATAAAATCTCAAAGCGTTACGGAGAAATTATCAGCGAGTTGGGAATCGAGTTCGACATTGACTCAGAACTTGACGCAATCGAGAAAAATATAATATCTGGGGCTTCGGCAGATTATCCTGCAAGCAGGGGCGAATATATAAACTCTAAGATAATCGCGAAATTTTTGGGCTGGGAATTCGTTGACGCTTCAGAAGTAATTTTCTTTAGAGATAACGGCTCACTGAACGAGTCAAAGACTTTCAGGGTAATGGGTGAGAGATTACAGGCCCTTGATCATGCAGTCATACCAGGATTTTACGGGAGCTTACCCAATGGCAGCATAAAGACCTTCTCACGTGGAGGCTCTGACGTTACAGGCTCAATCGTTGCGCGTTCTGTCAAAGCAGACTTATACGAGAACTGGACGGACGTTAGCGGAATGCTGAGCGCGGATCCAAGAGTCGTAAAATCTCCGAAAGTCATCGAGAACATAACGTATACTGAATTGCGTGAATTAAGCTACATGGGAGCAAGCGTACTTCATGAAGATGCAGTGTTTCCTGTCCGAAAGGCCGGAATTCCCATAAATATCCGCAACACAAACAGGCCCGAAGATAACGGAACGTTAATAGCGGCTTCACTGCCTCCTGAAGCAAGGGCCAAACGCAAGGCAGTTACAGGAATTGCAGGACGTAAGGGTTTCAGCAGCATTAGAGTCGAAAAGAGCATGATGAACGGCGAGACGGGTTTTTGCGTTCACTTACTCTCAATCTTTGCAAGAAACGGCATACCATTTGAGCATTGTCCGACTGGAATAGATACGATTTCTGTTATTGTCAGCTCGGATTTATTTGACTCTCACCGTGAAAATGTTTTGCGGGAAATCAAGAACGAGCTTGAGCCTGATTACATTACGATAGAGAAAAATTTATCGGCAATTGCAATAGTCGGCGAAGGTATGGTCAGCGTTAAGGGAGTTGCTGCTAAAGTCTTCAAGGCACTTGCTGACGCAGGGATAAATATCCGAATGATAGATCAGGGTTCTGACGAGCTTAATATTATAGTCGGAGTTGACGAGTCAGATTACGTGAAGGCAATTAATGCGCTTTATGACACAATGATTGCAGAATAAATCAGCTATAATAAAAGCCTCTCTGAATAAAACAGGGGGGCTGTAATTTTTATCAGGAGGAATTTTTCATGAAGATATGTTTTTATGCGCTGCGGGAATTTGACGAACTTGATTTCTGCCACGAAATGAAGGCAAAATACAACATAGATTTTGTTTACTCAACTGAATATCCTGACTCAAAAAATATTAGTCTCGCTTCAGGCTGTGAAGGCATGAGCTGCACTCCCTGCGACATGTCGGCAAAGGTCCTCGAAGCCTTTCATGATGTCGGAGTGAAATATATCTTGTGCCGTTCAGTAGGTTATGACCACGTTGATTTAAAGCGCGCCCGTGAACTCGGCATGAAAGTTGACACAGTTACTTATCCGCCTACAGGAGTCGCTGACTATGCTATAATGCTGATGCTTGCAAGTGTGAGAAGATTTGCTCATATTCTCAAGCGCACCGAACTTCAGGATTACTCGCTCAAGAATAAACTTGGCCGTGATTTCTCCCAGTGTACTGTCGGAGTTTTGGGTACTGGCAGAATCGGCACTACAGTGTTGCAGCATTTATCGGGCTTTGGTTGCAGATTGCTGGCTTATGATATTCATCACAACGATAGAGCAGCAAGTCTGGCGAAGTATGTGACTCTCGATGAAATTCTCGCTGAGTCAGATATTATCACGTTACACATGAATGCTAATGCAGAAAATTATCACATTATTAATCACGAGAGCATTGCAAAGATGAAGCAGGGAGCTTATATAATAAATACTGCACGAGGCAAATTAATTGACTCTGAAGCGTTAATAGCAGGGATTGAGTCAGGTAAGCTCGGCGGTGCGGCTCTTGATGTCGTGGAATTTGAGAACGGTTTGTATTATTATAACCGCATGGGTGAAGTCATGGTGAATCCTAAACTTGCATTGCTGCGGTCATTCCCGAACGTTATAATCAGTCCTCACACAGCATTTTACACTCGTGAAGATGTGAGAGACATGGTAGAA
>JAFSQO010000522.1 GCA_017446645.1 Synergistaceae bacterium
CGAAGCTAATGCGCTGTGCTTAAGACGCAAAGTTGAGTACTTTCAATGGAGAGAACACTCACACAGCGAAACACGCAAGAAACTCGGAGGAGGCGAAGAAACCGTAACTACCTACACTTACGATACAGGCTGGGAGGCAAGACCTGTTGACTCTAACTCCTTCAAGGATCCTGAATACAAGGGACGTAATTCAATTCTCGCAAGATTCGATGATGAAAGAATATGGGCAAAAGATATAACTTTCGGCGCGTATAAGCTCCCTGATTTTCTCTCGCACTCAATCGGAGGAGAAACCCAGCTCTCAGTCGAAAGGCTTGATGCAAGCGCAATTTCCTCTCACATCACTGCACCTAAAGGCTCATATGCAGGGCAATTAATCAATGGAGACGATAAGACTGTCTATATCGGCGAAAATCCAAACTCTCCCAAAGTCGGCGATGTCAGAATCACGTTCTACCAGATTCCCCCGGCTGAAGTCTCGATAATCGCTCAGGTTGACGGCAGCACGTTTAAAGAGTTCCTGGCCTCTAACGGATATACTTTCAGCAGTCTTGAGATGGGACGGGTTGACTCTGCGGAGATGTTCAAAGATGCACGCTCCAGCAATACTATAATGGCTTGGGTCTTGAGGCTTGTAGGAATTCTCGTTATTGTCGGAGGTTTGAAGACTATACTTGCCCCGTTGTCAGTTCTTGCGGACGTTATCCCCATACTCGGCACTATAGTAGGCGCAGGCACTGGTTTTGTCTCATGGGTTCTTGGCCTTGCGTGGTCGTTAATCGTCATTGCAGTTGCATGGGTAAGATTCAGGCCGTTAATCGCAGGCGGTCTAATTGCAGTCGCAGTTTTACTAATAGCTTTACCATACATTAAAGGAAGGAAGTCAGCGTAATCATGAAGAAAATTTTTATCGCAGCATTATTAGTCGCAGTACTTTGCACGTCAGCATTTGCCCTTAGTGACAGGGACTATGGCAGACTCCTTAGAGAGAGTCCTGAATTTTACGAGGCAGACCAGGAACTTAACGGAGTCTGGGACGAACTGAAAGATGCATTGTCAGCCAGAGAGTTCGCAAGACTTAAGAAGGATCAAGCAGACTGGGTCAAGAGCGGACGTGACAGAGATGCAAGACGCAGAATGAAGTCAGGACGTTCTCAGGAAAGGGCCTATACGGAAGCTACCAGGGCAAGGGCGAGGTATCTCCGCGAAAATTATCTCGATTACTAGGAGCATAAATCATGAAGAGAATTTATCTCGCACTATTGTTAGTGCTGACTCTTTGCAGTGCAGCATTTGCCCTTAGTGATAAGGACTATCTGAGGCTCAAGCGCAACAGCAAAAATTTTGCCAGAGCCGACGCAGAACTCTCAGAAGTCTACGAGGAAATTAAAGACACCATGTCAGCCCGTGAATTTGAGCGCGTCAAACGTGAGCAGAGAAACTGGATACGCACAGGACGTGATGCCTACGCAAAGAAAAGAATGAGGGCCGGAGATTCAAGATCAGAAGCCTACACCGAAGCAACCCTTGCAAGAGTTCAGGAGCTTAGAGAACGCTATCTTGACGAAGAGCCGGAGGCAGAACCCAGACCGATCATCAGGAATGACCAGAAAGTGAGAATCCCTGACACTAACCCAAGACCAATGCCGGAACCAGAACCTGAGCCGGAACCTGAGAGACCTTCACGTTCAAGTAATGCAGGACTTACAGTTGAAGACATTCAAGGCATTTACAAGAATCATGCGGGTACTGTCATGAAAATCTCGTATCTCGGTGAAGTCGATGACAACGAAATGCAGGTAAACTTCGATGCAGATGACGGCGAGTCTCATGAACGCTGGACATCACGGGGAGTCCTTGAGGGGACGAAGATTGAACTCGACACCGAAGACAACGGAGAGGCGATCCTGACCTTCAAGAACAGCAGTACGGTAAATGTCAAAGTTGATGACAGTTTCAGGGCTAGCGGCTTTTTCAGTGATGAAGTCTGCAAAACTGTTGAAGGGACTTACGACAAGCAATAAATTCGCGTCATTGTGGTAGAATAATACTCAACAGGGGAAGCGAAGGGAGTTTGCTGAACCCCTAGAAAACTAAAACACTACGGTCTACTTATTTGAGAACCTGTCCCAGATAAAGAAGACAAGTTTCGCTAAGTAATAAAGAGCAGCGACGATATGATGTATCCCGGGAAGGAGATCACGCCGCTGCTTTTTGTTGGTTTGCTTGCGATTGGATTTTTTCGCCATCGTTCACTTCACCTCGAATCCACAGGGCGACTCCCCGTTGGACGATGAGCCCTGTACTCACCCGGAGCTCCCTCTGAAAATATTATAACGTGTCATGAATGATTTTATTTAGAAGCGTGCCGCAGGAAATAATTTTAGCGTCTTTGTGGTAGAATATTAGTCATTAAAGCAGGAGCAGTGAAGAGGTTTCAGATAGTAAATTTATATATAATCTTACTTGACAATAGAATATAAAATATTTACACTATTTCGCAGTGTTGTGACTATATATTTTGCCGATAACCAAGGCTTTTCATAACACAGCGTCTACAGGAAAACTGTGGACTTTGCGAGATCCAGCCTTCTTTCGTAAGAAAGTTGCTATGCCCAAAGTACTCACAAATTTTGTAAAAAATGGGTAAGTATTAGTAGGTTGAAAGGATCGGCCAATCGTGCTAGCCAGTAAAGAGTAGCAGCAAGGATGTCAAATCGGGAGAACTTCCTTGCCGTTTCCTCTTTCCGAGATTTTTTAGCAGCTGACATAAAATCACCTACTTAATACACGGCAAGATCCCCGTAATTGATGGGGCGTGTACTCACCCGAGACCTCTTCCAAGTGACATAATTATAACAGACAAAAAATTCAACGCCGTTGCTTTCTGTATGTAGTAATATATTGGAAAATAAATCTCACAGTTCAGGAAGTGAAATCATGAAGAAATTTATAGCGTCAGTAATAATATTTCTATCGTTACAGGCTCACGAGGCACTTGCTCTTCAGTCAGCCTATGACGTAATCATTGCAGGAGCAGGCACAGGCGGAATCTCTGCAGCAATTCAGGCATCTCGAATGGGTGCGGAAGTTTTGTTAATCGAATCAACTTCAATGCTCGGAGGTCAGGCCACAGCAGCAGGGGTCAGCACTATGGACGATTATAGCGGTCAGATGAGCGGACTCTATGCAGAATTTATTGGCCGAGTCGATGAATATTACTCACTCAGGGGGAAATCAACCGGCACATGTTACTGGAATACGATTTACAAAGCATTCGAGCCTTCTGTAGGCAGCAAAATCCTTGCAGAAATGGCACGAGGTGAAGACGCTCCGGACATCTTGTATAACTCGCATATAACCGGAGTCCAGACTGAGAAAGTAATTACTGTTGACGGCGACGACGTGAACGAAAATATTTGTGTCAAGGGCGTTATAGTCCAGACACCTGAAGGCAAGATTAACATTCCCTGCAAGATATTAATCGACGCTACGGAATACGGCGATATAATTCCCATGACAGGAGCACGTTATCGAGCCGGTAATTCTTTCTCTGACAATTTAAAACTTGACGCGCTCATTCAAGACATAACATGGACAGCTGTAATACGCAAATATCCTGAAGGAGTCCC
>JAFSQO010000523.1 GCA_017446645.1 Synergistaceae bacterium
AAGAGACTATATACATAAACAAGAGTCTGGGAGCTTAGGCGTTGATAGTCCTGCAAAAGTATCTTGACGAGAAGAAATTTACGATTGATTACATTCATGACCTTGAGGCCCTCAAAGAGTTATCGCATGAGTTCGGCTGCGTAGGTTTTGAGATGCCCCCGTTTGACTCACAGGCAAAGCTCGAATTTTTCCGGGTAATCTCTGAGTCAGGTGTCCTTCCCCGCAAGACTTTCTCAATGGGACATGCCCAGGAGAAGAGATACTATCTTGAAGCCAGGAGAATCAAATAATGCTCGCTGACCTTGGCCTGTTTTACTGTGCGCTGTTCTGGGGCGTGAGCTTTCCCGTCATGAAGGTTCTAGTGAATTACTACCCTCCCTGCTGGCTGTTATTCCTGAGATTTTCTGCAGGGGCCTTGTTGATTTACATATTCTTTCACGAGAGGATCAACAAGTCGCTGACAAGAGTCTTCAAAGGCGGCTCAATCATCGGGGCATTATTATTCATTGCGATATGGGCTCAAACAGTGGGCCTGAATTATATAGGGGGCGGACGTTCCGCATTTATCTCGGCGACTTATGTCCTGCTAGTTCCGTTAATAATCTGGGCACTCAGAAAAAAATTTCCCGGCTGGGTGACTCTCTTTGCAGCTTGTCTCTGTGTTGCAGGAATGTACTTTCTTGCAGGCGATGAGATGTCGGGGGGCTTCAACATGGGTGATTTTCTGACAATAATCTGCGCGTTCTCGTTTGCCGTTCAGATTATAGCGATAAGCCACTACACAGGGAACTCTGACCCTATAGTCCTAAGCTTCACGGAATTTGTTACCCTGTCTGCTCTGACGTTCATCAGCTCGTTAATCTTCGAGACCCGTGCTGAATTAATTAACATGCATACGATTTACGGATTGTTAGTCATGCTTGGGTTCTGCACATTCGGCTGTTACATGATTCAGATATGTGCACAGAAATATGCAAAGCCAAGTCACGCTTCGATAATCATGAGCCTTGAGTCAGTATTTGGCCTTATTAGCAGCGTTTTATTTCTGAGTGAAGTTGTCTCGTTTCAGATGGCATTAGGCTGTGCGTTGATTTTTGCAGCTGTCTTAATCGCAGAACTTGAACCGTTAATTAATCACAAGAATCGAGGTTGAGAAAAAATTGCGTGCGTTCCTGTCAGGTACTAACTGGCTGTTAATAATCTCGTTGATATTCGGCTCTGCTGCCCTTGCTGTTTTAGGTGATTCAGTCGGCTCAAAGTACGGCAAGAAAAGGATCTCCCTGTTTGGTCTGAGACCCAAGCACACCAGCAGGCTGATTACTGCAATGACAGGTGCTTTAATCGCTGTCGGAGTCCTGTCTGTTATGTCCATATTTTCGCAAGACGTAAGGACTGCCTTGTTTGGCATGAAGTTACTGCGTCAACAAATGTACAGCCTTCAGTTCCAGCTGACCCAGAGTGAACAGAATACTACTCAAATGAGGGTGGAATTGGCCGAGGCAGCAGCAAGTTTGGATTTAACGGGCTTTGAACTTGACTCAATGAGAAATGACAAATTCATTCTCGAACAGGAAAAGAACGAACTCGAAGCCTCACTGAAAATCATGCGCGAAGAGTCCGAACAGTTAAAGCGCGAGATTAACGCACTCAAGAGTGACGCAATAGCATTGAACGCAAACGTCCTTTTAGGCCAGACAGCATTTGAGGCAGGGACTCCCCGCGAAGAAATCATCGAAGGCTTGAATGACTTGAAGCAGCAGGTGAAATTGAACGTACTCGCAAGAATCTCTAACCAGTCATTCACAAGGCTGCGTGATATTCCCGTAGAGTTCGACGAATCAGAAGAGTCAGCCCTGATTGACTCTCTCGTAAGCTCAGACATGAGGCAGTACGTTCGCGCATTATCCGGAGCAAATTACACACTTGACGAAAAAATGAGCATAACAATAAAGCTGCAATCAGGTACCAGCATAATCATTTACCCTGATGCTTCGCCTGTGTACCGCAAATTCTTTGACGCAAGCACCATCAATAAGACTCCCGAAGAGATTCTGCATACATTCTTAAGGGAGTTGCGCAACAAAGCAATCAGTGACGGAATACTCCCTGAACCAGCGACAAATAACGTCGGGACTCTTGACGGCGAGTCATTCTTTGCAGCAGTCGAAGAACTCGGCACAATTAAGGGCGGAGTCATAATCAGTGCAATTGCTTCGGATGATATTTACACTGAAGGCCCGGTAACGATAAATATATTTTTCGAGGAGTAACTCATGAAACCGCGAGTAATAATTTACACTGACGGAGGAGCGGCACCAAATCCCGGACTCGGAGGCTGGGCAGCGATCCTCTACTCTCCCGAACACGACAAGACGCGCGAAATTTACGGAGCAGAGGACAACACGACCAATAACAGAATGGAACTCACAGCAGCGATAAAAGCCCTTGAGGCCCTGAAAGTTTCATGCACCGTAGACTTGCATACTGACTCGACTTACTTACAGAATGCCTTTACGAAACACTGGCTGTATAATTGGCAGCGTAAAAACTGGAGGACTTCAACAGGCGGTGATGTCTTGAATCGCGACTTATGGGAGAGACTGCTCGAACTCACGAAAATTCATGATGTCAGCTGGTTTTGGGTTAAAGGACATGCAGATAACGAGAAAAATAACCGGTGTGATGAACTTGTTCAGAGGGCGCGCAGGGAATTTCGTTAAGATTCTGTTGCACTTAATATGGCCGATTAACTGCCCTGTATGCGGCAGACCGGGCGAAGTAATTTGCTGTGACTGCATAAGGTCTTTATTCTGGAAAGAAGTCATAACTCATGAGTCAGAGAACCTGCATATATATTCCGCATCGTTCTATCACACTGACGTTAAAGACATAATTCTCGGCTTCAAGTACGCAGGCTTGAGGACTCTATGCAGACCAATCGGACAAGCAATGGGAGAATTTTTGACTCGTCCTGATGATGTCGATTATTTAATCCCGGTTCCGTTACATATTGACAGCACCAGGACTTACAATCAGGCTTATGAGTTAGCATTAGGGCTTGGCGACACCTGGCAGATCAACGTGATAGAACCTGCCCGCTGGGCTAAAGTAATCCCCAATCACGCAGGCTTGAATGCGATAGAACACAAGAGGCTCAGTAAAGATGCATTCAAGATTTCAGAGGATATTGCGGACTTGAAGATTGCTCTCGTTGATGATGTCTGCACAACTGGCACGACTTTATTACGGCTTGCTCAGGTATGCGAAGATTCAGGTGCAAAAGTAAAATGTGCGTATACCCTTGCAACTGTGAGGGGCGATTTGTAGTCTATAATTAGTTATCTTTAACTGAGGAGAAAAAATAATCTTGCAGGAAAAAAATAATTCGTCCAGTCCTTCAATGATTCGTCACGCAGTTATGATGATGGCGGGTACTTTGTTAAGCCGTGTACTTGGCCTTGCCCGTGAGATTCTCGTTGCTGCATTTTTCGGTGCTTCACGAAGCATGGACGCTTTTAACGTTGCGTATACACTCTCGAATCTTGCCCGTCAGTTACTCGCTGAAGGGGCTTTGTCAGCAGCATTCGTCCCTGTGTTTTCTCAGGCCCTGACTAAGAGCCGCGAGAAGGCTTTGGCTCTGGCACGGGGAACTATGACGGTCTTGCTGTTTGCTACTGGCATTGTTGTAGCTCTTGGAATTTTCGGCGCACCTGTTCTCGTTAATATGATGGCTCCGGGTTTTGACGAAGCTAATCACTCTCTTGCAGTCGGTTTAACTAAATGGATGTTTCCGTTCTTGATATTTATCTCGTTGGAAGCCCTCACTATGGGAGAGTTAAACAGCTTGGGATCGTTCTTCATTCCTGCGTTGTCTCCTGCGTGCAGTAATCTCGTTTTTATAATCACTGCTCCGTTCTTTGCTGCCCGTTTCGGAGTCTATGGGCTTGCATTGTCGGTTCTGGCTGGAGGTTTTGCCCACTTTATGACTCAGTGGCTGTGGAGCTTCAAGATGAAAGCTGTGCTGTATCCTGCGAGGCCGAATTTTGCTGACCCTGATTTAAGGCGGATCATGAAGTTATTTTTGCCCTACGCTGCAGGACTCTCACTCAATCAGGTCAACCCTGTAATCAGCCGAATGCTTGGCTCATTCCTTCAAGAGGGCAGTATCTCAGTCTTGAATTACTCGAACAGGATTTTGCAATTGCCCTTGGGTCTATTCGTGATAGCAATCTCTCAGGCAGTTTTGCCCCAGCTGGCACGGGCGAAAGATGACTCCGAATTCGTAGAGACTTTAAGGCAGGCTGTAAGATTTGCGCTGTTCGTAGTTCTTCCGGCATCATTGGGAATAATTCTGGTATCAAATGAATTCGTCCACATAATTTTCGTCAGGGGCAACTTCAACGAATGGGCGTGGTCTGCAACATCATCATGTCTTGCCTTCAGTATGCTGGGTCTTCCGGGAATGGCCTG
>JAFSQO010000524.1 GCA_017446645.1 Synergistaceae bacterium
CTGTGCCTGAAAAGGATTTACCCGTCAAGTTACCTGAAGACGTAGAAGTAAAAGAAGTCGGACATTCGCCGTTATTAGATCTTCCGGAATTCCTGAATACTACATGCCCTCACTGCGGAGGCCCTGCAAGGCGTGAAGCTGATACAATGGACACGTTCTTTTGCTCGTCATGGTACTTCGACAGATATTGCTCACCAGGCGACAAGAATCTCCCGTTTGAGAAGAGCGATGTTGACTACTGGATGCCCGTTGACCAGTATATCGGAGGAATTGAACACGCATGTCTTCACCTGATTTACGCAAGGTTCTTCGCGAAATTCCTGACTGACATAGGACTCACGGACTATCGCGAGCCATTCACCAGATTATTGACTCAGGGCATGGTCATTAAAGACGGTGCCAAGATGAGCAAATCACTCGGCAACACAGTAGACCCGACTGAAATCGTGAAGAAATACGGTGCTGACACAGTGAGATTATTCATATTATTTGCTGCTCCCCCGAATAATGATTTAGAGTGGTCTGACAGGAGCGTCGAAGGTTCTCACAGATTCTTGAATCGAATCTGGCGTTACGTTGAGGAAAATTTAGAGTCACTCAAGGCAGCAGGCAAGACAATAATCCCTATGGACAAGATAACAGGCAAGGATTTACGGGACCTGAAACGCAAGATTCATGCAACGATAAGGGACGTTACTAATGATGTTTACGTCGAGAAGCAATTTAACACTGCAATTGCAAGATTAATGGAGCTTACGAATGCAATTTACTCCCTTAATAACTCAAGTCCTGAAGGCTGGGAGATAAAGCGCGAGGCAGTCAACACCCTGCTTAATTGCCTGTCTGTATTCTGTCCTCATATCACTGAAGAGTTATGGGAAATGCTAGGCAATGAGAAAATGCTTTGTCTTGAGGCTTGGCCTGTTGCTGACGAAAAATCTTTAGTCATGGACAGTGTTACAGTCGTAGCTCAGATTAACGGCAAGGTCAGGGGCAAGTTCGAGCGTCCTGCAGGTTTATCACGTGAGGAACTCGAAAAGAGCATAATGAGTGAGCCTTTAGTCATCGAGAAAATCGCAGGCAAAGAAGTAGTGAAGGTCGTTGCTGTACCCGATAAGCTAGTGAACATTGTAGTTAAGGGATAGTTTATTAGTAGCTGGTGGGTAGCGGATACAGAAAGCTGCTCACTAATTACTCGCTGTAAAGAAAATATGCCCCACTTAATTGCGATTGAAGCAAGCGAGTCACAGCGCAGACAGTTGAACGAAAAGATTCAGGAACTCTCAAAAAAGGGCTGGCCATTAAACGGCAGATTTGACTCAGATAAATTCGGTTCATGGCAGGCACTCTTTGAGAACGCAATAACTCCTGGTCTTTTCGTTGAACGTGAATTAATTGTCATAGAGAGCGCAGACTCTTTCGGTGCATTTCCTGACGAGTTAATAAACTTTCTGGAGGACGATAAGGCAGACTGCGTGATTATTCTCGTGTTCAATAATGACTCAAAAAATCTCAAGGCTGTAAAAGACAAAATAGAGATAATCAAGCCCGAACCTCAAGTCCCTCCTTGGAAGCGTCAGGCATGGTTAATGGATTTAGCAAAGCAGGAGAAATTTGCAATCGCTCAGGAAGCCGCGCAGTTATTAAGCGAAAGCATAGAGTCTCAGGAAGAATTACGCTCTGAAATTCAGAAGCTGGCATTGTACGCAGATGGCCGTGAGATAACTGTAGAAGATGTCGAAAGTCTTTCGTTCGATGAAGGAGGGAGGGCGCAAATCATTTTTCTTGACTCAGTCTGTGACAATAAACCTAGAGAGGCAGCAAGAGCCTTGAAATATCTCAAAGCCGGTCCGCTTCTCCCTGTTCTGACAGCCCTGACAAATAGGCTTAGACCTGCTATGATTATCTCGTGCTTTCAGGGCAAATATCAGGACGATGCGTTGAAGGCTTGCGGTTATGACCCTGCGAAGAAAAATTACGCGCTGATAAAATCACGAAATGCAATGCGGAATTTCGGAGCTGAGGCAATCAAAAAGTTCATGGCACATTCTGCAAGACTTTCGTTCTTAGAGAAGACTAACAGGGCTGAAGGCTGGCAGGGCTTCGAGATTATTTTATGGGAGCTAATGATGAAAATCTAGTATAATAGCAAGTTACAAGGAGGTTTAGAAACAGTTAATAAAAATTATAAAACTGTGTGCGAAATTTAAAATTATTATTACTTTATTTCGTTACGAAAGGAGGGTGTAATCCGTTTACAGTAAAACTTGACGCGATTTAGTGTATCGAATATAATTCAGCGCATTGGTGGAGCCTTTGAGTACTGGGCGTTACCTGTTGGGCAGAGAATTTATATTAAAGCGATAACCAAGCACACGGTTCTGTCTGTAAAACGTTCAACCATCAATGAGCAAAGTAATTATATACCGATACGTTAGTCGGAAATTTAAGCCTTCGGAGCGTTACACCAAACATTAGTAGCAGTAACACCGCGAAAATGGACGCGTTGAACAAGGAATGGAACATAAGAGTTATTTTATAACTTTTTGTAAGTTTTCTGTAACGGTGTGAAAATTATGCAGGTTACATCGATGCTTTCGGCAGGATATTTGGAACCTGTCCAGAAGATAGCAAAAATTGCGGATGTTAATAAAGCCAACGAGGTCGACCAGTCCAAGCAGGCAAAAGAACAGGAAATCTTAGCCGAAGAACAGAGTCTTAAGGCCAAGCTGGGAAACTCTGCTCAGGTTCATACGGTTTATCATTACTCGCTGGGAACTGACGGGCGAAACTACATAACCGGTGCTTCTGTCACTATGAAAGGCTCTGAAGAAGACCTGAACAAAGTCAGCGGAGGAGTTACAACTGAAGACTTGCAGAGTAAACAGCAGGAAACTCAGAAAGCCCTCAAGAAGGACGCTCAGAAATCCGAGGACACCCAGAACATCATCAAAGCTGAAGCCGAGAAACGTGAAGCCTCAAAGAAAGAAGAGAAGGCCGAAGACCAGAAAGATGCTCAGGTTCGTGAACTTGAGGGTATCCAGCGTGAAGTAGTCGCTCATGAGGCAGCTCATCAGGCAGCAGCAGGTCAATTTGGCGGAGGAGTCAGCTACACCTACACAGAAGGCCCAGACGGTAAGAGCTATATCACCGGCGGAGAAGTCCCAATAAAGCTCAAACAGGGCAGCACCCCAGAAGAGACCCTACGCAATATGCAGCAGGTTCAGAGAGCAGCAAATGCTCCGGCAGATCCTTCAGGTCAGGACAGACAGGTCGCAGCAAAGGCAGCAGCTATGGCAATGAAGGCAAGAAGCGAAATGACCCGTGAAACTCCAAGCTCTGAGAAGGCAAATTCAGATTCAGACTCAGAATCAGGATCAGGGGCAGGATCAAGGGCTGTAGTCGCTAAAGGTACGCCGATAATCGAGGCTGTGAAACGTGAAGACGAAGAATTATCACCTGAGAAAAATGGTGTACTTTCAGTTCTTGCTACGGTGAAAGAACTTCAGCTGCAGAATCTAATACCGGCAGCATAAGTCATGAAGCGAATAATTTTATATGAGTAAGAATCCTTCCGGGAACTCGCGCTAATCGGAGGGATTTTTTGTTACATGAAAGGAGCTTACTTAAGTGAAAAAACTAAAATTTTTTGTGAGCGTCATTGCGTTGTTATGCGTCATTTCCTGTACTGCATTTGCCGGTGATAAATATATAGACATTCATTTGCATTTGGACGGTGCTTTGACTCTTGATATAGCGAAGAAGTTAGCTGACCTGCAAAATATAAAATTGCCCGCGTCAAGTGATTCTGAGCTAGAAAAATTACTCACTGTTCCGGAAGATTGCAAGAGCCTTAATGAATTTCTCGAACGTTTTGCATTACCATTAACCCTAATGCAGACTCCTGAAGGATTACGCGAAAGTGTCAGGCTGGTTCTGGATAATATTAAGTCTCAAGGTGTAGTCTATGCTGAAGTTCGTTATGCGCCTCAACTGCATTGCGATAAGGGCATGACTCAGGAAGACGCTATAAAGGCAGCTCTTGAAGGTCTGAAGGAATCGAGTCTTAAGGCAAATCTGATTCTGTGCTTAATGCGTGGAGAAGGTAACGATGCAGCAAATTTTGAGACTGTCGAACTTGCGAAAAAATATCTGGTTCAGGACGGCGGAGTCGTAGCTATTGACCTGGCTGGTGCAGAGGCCCTTTTCCCAACGAGTGATTACGCAAAGTTTTTCGAGCTTGCAAGAAGCTATAATATACCCTTTACGATTCATGCTGGCGAAGCTGACGGTGCTCAGAGTGTCCGTGACGCAATTACTTTCGGAGCAGTAAGAATCGGGCATGGTGTCAGAATTTACGAGTCCCCTGATGTTGAAGCACTGGTAAAAAGTAAGGGAATTTGCCTCGAACTTTGTCCGACCAGCAGCAGGCTAACTCATGCAGTAGAAGATATGAAAAATTATCCGTTTATGAGATACTTGCATGACGAAATAAGAGTCACACTTAATACTGACGACATGGGAATAGAGAACATAACGTTAGCGAATGAATTTAAGTATATGCGTGAAAACTTTGGGCTTACTCATGAAGATGAACGCATAATATTAAATAATGCAATCAACGCAGCTTTTACGACTGATGAAGTGAAAGAATCTCTGCGCAAAATTATATTTGAGGAGTAATTTATCATGAACGTCTTTGAAAGAATGCTGAACACTCAGGCCCTAATGTTTATTTATGTAGTAACTGGAATAATTATGGCGCGTACAAGAATCCTTAAACACGAAGGGAGAAGCAGCTTCATAAAATTATTACTGGATATAACCCTGCCCTGTATGATTCTGCATTCTTTTGAAGTCGACGTAGGAATGAGTGAATTAATAGCAGCCGGTGAAATTATAATTATCTCTTCAGGGTGTTCTTTGATCGCCTGGCTAACCGGAAAAATTTTCTGGAGAAAAGCGGCTCCTAACCGCAAGGCAGTTCTTGAATTTGCCACTATGTTCTCGAATGCAGGGAATGCAGGACTTCCTATTGTAGCTTCAGTTTTTGGGACGACAGGAGTCTTTTATACCTCGTTTTATTTATTGCCGATAAGAATCTTAATCTGGACGCTTGGATTATCCTTATTTGTAGAAGGTACAAATTTTAAGGAAAAGATAAAAATTTTATTGAAGACTCCAAGCCTTGACGTAGTATTTATTGGTCTTGCCTTAATGTTCTTGCCGATAAAATTACCTGCTGCCCTTTCGACAGCCATAAAAAATATCGGAGACATGACCGGACCTTTGTCCATGATGATAATCGGGGCTGCCCTGGGTGAGGCAAATTTGCGTGATGCTTTTGACGTTGACGCATTTAAATTAACTTTAGTGAGGCTTGTTGTCCAGCCGTTGATATTTTTATTCCTGCTGAAGGCTTTGGGAGTTCAGGATATTTTGTGGCAGGTTACAGTAACTTTGACTGCAATGCCTGCTGCTGCCAACACCGAAATTATTGCAGAAATGTACGGGAAAGATTATGCTTTTGCTGCCCGCTGTGTCGTAGTATCGACCGTAATCTCTCTGGTTAGCGTGCCTATTTTGACGCTGTTATTCTGAGGAGTTAATTATGGACGATATTAATCTTAATCTTGATATCGATGACGTAGAACTTGATTTAAGGCTTTCCGATGATTTTGTCTTTGGAACAGTCATGCGTAACGAGAGATTTTGCAGAAAATTTCTTGAGATGGTTCTGCCTGAGATTGACATAGGGAAGATAGTTTTTGCTGAGTCACAGAAATCTTTGCAGGAAGGCTTTGACGTTCGCGGTGTTCGCTTTGACGTGTACTCTAAATCAGATAGCGGGAAGGTCTACGATATAGAAATTCAGACGACAAACACGGGTGATTTGCCGTTAAGGACTCGCGCCTATCACATTGAGGCAGGAATAGATATTATGAATAAACAGACTAAAGAGTCAGGAACATATTTAGATCTGCCCGAAGTATTTGTAATATTTATCTGCACATTTCAGCCTTTTAAAAATCATAATAGGCACCTGTATACTTTTCGTAATTA
>JAFSQO010000525.1 GCA_017446645.1 Synergistaceae bacterium
TTCTCGAGCTTAGGCGTGAGCAGGTTTCCGCAGCACCCTCCGCATGTTATCGTCATGTATCTTGTCTCATCAGAATATCCCTCAAACTTTCCGGCCTTGTCGTAAAAATCCCTCATGCACAGAAAGCCCGAACATCTTTTCACAACGTCTTCACACTGAATTATTACGACGAGTTCCGGTTTATCATCTATCATGATTAATCACATCCTACCGAATTTTCCCCAGGGGTCTGACTCAACAACGAGATTGATTTCATGTTGAGATAGTAAATCTTTTGCCCGCAATGAGTCCTCTTCTCTTACGTCAACGAAATAAATATCGCGGTCAATGTGTCCGTTAGCACCGAAATTTCTGGGGTCAACCTTTGCACCGCACCCGCAGGCATTAAGTGACTCAATTGGGTAATGACTCGCCCGAACGCCTTTGAAGCCTGCCTCTTTCAGCAAGTTTTTTATTTTCGTCCAGGTTTCTTTGTCAGATTTTTTCTTGTAAATCGTAATCTTTTTTGCAAACCACATTTTCAAGCCTCCTGTTTATAATATATTTTAACTTGAAAGGTGAGTGATTTTTATGAAGTATAACAAATTATCAGTAAACGGAATCAATATTTTTTACAGAACTTCAGGCAGCCCGGACAAGCCTGCAATGATTCTCTTTCACGGTTTTCCGTCAGCAAGCCACATGTTCAGGGATTTAATGCCAATGCTTGAGGACAAATTCTATTTAATCGCCCCGGATTATCCAGGCTTTGGACAGTCCGACATTCCGTCACGCGATGAATTTAATTACACGTTTGATAATCTTGCGGAAATAATTGATGATTTAATAAAGAGTCTTGGCCTCGAAAAGTTTTATATGTACGTGTTCGATTACGGTGCTCCGATTGGTTTTAGAATCGCTTTAAAGCACCCCGAAAAAATTTTGGGCATAGTGAGTCAGAACGGCAATATTTACCGTGAAGGCTTAGGCAAAAAATGGGAGGCTCGTGCAGAGTATTGGGCAAATCCCACGAAAGAACTTCGCGAGAGTTACAAAAGCGCGTTTGCTCCTGAAACGATTATAGGTCAATACACTTTCGGAACTGAACCGGGCAGCGTCTCACCGGACGGCTATTCACTGGATATTTATTACACTCAGAGACCGGGCTATGATGAGATTCAATCTGATTTAATCTTTGACTATCAGAATAACGTGAAACTCTATCCGAAATTTCAGGAATATTTACGGACTTACAGGCCAAGACTCTTAGCAGCATGGGGCAAGAACGATCCTTCATTTATTCCGGCTGGGGCAGAAGCATTCAAGAGAGATTTACCGGATTGTGAGGTTCATCTGGTCAACAGCGGACATTTTGCTCTCGAATCATGTTGTGAAGAAATAGCGCGCTTAATCCTGAAATTTTTCGCGTAAAGTGTATTTTAGGCTATAATTTATGAATTCATATTTTTCCTTAATCATAAAAGGGAGGTAAATTTTTCATATGTGGCTTTTCTTAGTATTTATAACTTTAGTTTTCGGAGTACTTGCTGGGTTATATGCCTGGACGGTCTACCAGAAACTTTCTGAGAGTCCTGTTGATAATCCCCGTGTCGCAGAACTTTCGGACATCATTCACAAGGGTGCAATGGCATTCCTTAAGCGCGAATACACTTGGCTTGCTCCGTTTGTTGGAGTTGTTGCGATTTTACTCGTCTCAGCACTTGGACTTGGTGCAGCATTTGCATTTGCCCTCGGTGCCCTGTGTTCGGCAACAGCAGGCTATATCGGAATGTACGTAGCTACTCAGGCTAACGGCAGGACGACATACGCGGCATCAGCAGCAATCCCTGCAGAGGCTCCGGCTCCAGTGAAGAAGGCAGTAGTTCTCGACAAGGCTTCAGATTTAGAGTCAGAGTCAGAGCCAGTAAAAGCAGTAGAAGCAGAAGCTCCGGCCCCTGCACCTGAAGCAAAGAGTTCATCACTTCTTAACGCAGCAGGTAATGCCCTCGAAGTTGCATTTTCTGGAGGCAGCATAGTCGGCATGGTTGTTGTAGGGTTAGGCTTAATCGGTCTGGCAGTCGCATATTTATTCCTAAACGATGTTACGGCCCTTACAGCTTTCGGAATGGGTGCAAGCTCAATCGCATTATTTGCCCGTGTTGGAGGCGGCATTTACACTAAGGCAGCAGACGTAGGCGCAGACCTTGTAGGCAAAGTCGAA
The DNA here is from genome assembly GCA_017446645.1 of Synergistaceae bacterium. Taxonomy (GTDB): domain Bacteria; phylum Synergistota; class Synergistia; order Synergistales; family Aminobacteriaceae; genus JAFUXM01. The sequence continues at coordinate 2,201 of JAFSQO010000525.1, forward strand.
GCAGGAATCCCTGAAGATGACCCTCGTAACCCCGCAGTCATTGCAGACAACGTAGGCGATAACGTAGGCGACATAGCAGGAATGGGTGCGGACTTGTTCGAGTCATACGTCAACTCGATTCTTGCAGCTATGGCAATCGGTGCAGTCTACTCATTCACGAAGGACGGCGCAGCTCTTGGACTCTGGGGAATAGGCTTCCCGTTGTTCCTTGCAGCCTGGGGAGTTTTCTCGTCAATCATCGGCTGTATGATGATCTCACGTAAAGCCCCGTTCGCTGACACTGTAATAGCCATTGCCCGCAAGTTACCCGGAATGGACGGAGTAATCAAGCGCATAGTCGAAGGCGATGCAGCATTTGCACTCAGAACCGGAACGTTCGTAGCAGGCGGACTCATGATTGCAGGAACGTTTATCTTGAGCATTCTCTTCTTCTTCTCGAATTCACTCAGCGTCTTCATGTCAGTTACTTCCGGAGTCATTGCAGGAATCATAATCGGTATAGTCACAGAAATTTACACTTCTGGCGATTACAGATTTGTTAAGGGCGTTGCAGAATCTTCAAACACCGGAACAGCTACGGTTGTCCTTTCAGGTCTTTCACTTGGAATGATGTCAGTAGGAATTCCTGTCCTGTTAATCTGCCTTGCAACGTTAATCAGCTACTATCTTGCAGGAATGTTCGGAGTCGCAGTCGCAGCAGTCGGAATGCTTTCAATCACCGGAATTTCTCTGAGTGTTGACGCATACGGCCCAATAGCAGACAA
>JAFSQO010000526.1 GCA_017446645.1 Synergistaceae bacterium
CTCCTTCAGCCTTGCAAGAGTTAAGTGGGCACGAAACTTTTTTGCTTCGCGTTCTATCTCTGCCTCGTCATATAAAGAGTCATTTACGAGCCTTGCAATTTTTGCGAGTTCATAAGCTCCCCTGTCACCCGAAAGCCATAACACCTTGGGCGAATTAAGATTAGGAAACGCTCCAATGTAGTCAAGCTCAATCGTGAATGGCTCAAAAGTTTTTATGTCCTCAAGAGCTGCCTTAACGTCCTCAAGCCTGAAGGACTCAATCTCGCCTATAAATTTTAGGGTGATATGAAACTGTTCACGTCTTACCCATTTAATTTTAGCGAGCGGCCTTAACTCAGACAAAAAATTTTCGAGTTCGTCTGCTGCATGACTGGGGAGCTTTACTGCAACAAATAATCTTACAAGTTCAGACATCTATAAATGCTTCACGAGCTGCGACTGGGCTTTCCTGAGTGCGTGGCGTTCTGAAGGCTGGGCATCATCAGCAGGATAACCAATCGGTAACAGGGCAACGAGGTCATAATTTTTCATCTCTGGGAATAACTCCTTGACTTTCGGCTCATCGAAGAAACCAACCCATGTGCTGCCTAAACCTTCAGCCTGAACAGCAAGCATTAAGTGAGTAGCTACTATAGTTGCGTCAACGTCCTCGAAATTGCGGTTATCTGACGGTCTGACAAATGCGCCTTCCTTAGTGCCGCCGACAGCGAGAACTATGGGACATGTAATCCACTTGAAAGGGGTTGCTGATTTGATTTCCTCAAGGGCTTCAGGACTCTGAATAACCCAGATTCTAACGGGCTGCAAATTCTTTGCTGTAGGTGCGAGTCTTCCTGCTTCGAGAATCCTTTCGAGCTTGTCTGCTTCAACCTGACGATCTGCAAATTTCCTGCATGAATAGCGCGATCTTACGACATCATAGAATTCCATAATAAATTCCTCCCAATAATCCCAATAATAAAAATAGTGGGTAGTGATTGCCACTATCCACTTGATTTAATTCACTGCCGGCTAGTTATTGTCCCATTCAGTGCCCTTAAAAGCCTCTGCAAACGGGTTGTAGCCGACTCCTTCTTCTTCGTCCTCGTAGCCTGCTGACTCCTTGAGTGCCCTGTTGCGTGACTTGCTGCGCTTCTCACCTTTCTCGCGTTTCTCACCGCGTTCGGGTCTCTCTGGTCTGCCTTCTGATGCCCTCTTCTCCTCAACTGGTGCTGCTTCGGGTTCAGGTTCAGGTTCAAGAACACTCATTGACAAGCGCATTCTTCTCTGCTCCGGACTGATTTCGAGTATCCTGGTCTCGACTTCCTGACCTTCTGAGAGGACATCGCCGGGTTTCTCGACTCTCTTGCGGCTGATCTGTGAGATGTGAATGAGAGCTTCAACGCCGTCTTCAACTTCGACAAATGCACCGAAATCTGCGAGCCTGACAACTTTGACCTTAATATCCTGGCCGGGTGTGTAACGTGTTTCGATTCCGTTCCAGGGGTCATTGAGCTGTTTGCTGCCGAGACTAATGCGTTTTTTCTCGGTGTCAACATCGAGCACCATTACATCGAGTTCCTGACCGCGCTTCAAAACGTCCTTTGGCCTCTTGATTCTCTGCCAGCTAATATCACCAACGTGAACGAGTCCCTCAATGCCGGGTTCAATCTCGACGAATGCCCCGAATTCAGTAAGGTTCGTAACTACGCCCTTCATGACATCGCCCTTGTGAATTCTCTCGCCTACTGTGTCCCAAGGATCGCCGGTAGTCTGCTTGATACTCAGGGAAATTCTGTCTTTTTCCCTGTCAATGCCAATGACCTTTACGGTAACTTTATCGCCCTTCTTGAACATGTCGCGGATCTTGACGTTGCGCTTCCAAGTAAGTTCAGTTGAGTGAACAAGGCCGTCCATCTCGCCAAGATTAACGAAGACCCCGAAATCTGTGATACTGCTGACTTCGCCCTCAAGGACATCACCCTCATGAACGCGGCTGTAGAATTTCTCCTTGCGTTCCTTCTCTGCCTCTTCAAGTAATTCACGGCGTGAGAATACGAGTCTGTGCTTGCGTTTGTCATGGTCAAGAATCTTGACTTTAATGTTCTGACCAACGAAATTTGCAGGGTTCACATTTCTGCCCGTCAACGTCAGCTGCGATATTGGGATAAAGCCCTCCAGCCCAAAGCACTCTACCATAAGGCCGCCTTTGACCTTGCTGACTCCCTTAACCTGCATTGTAGTGCTCTCTTTGACAGCCTCTTCAAGTGCTGCCCAGCGTTTCTCGAACTCGTGCCTCCATCTGCTAAGTAAGAGCTGAGCTTCCTCGCCGTCCCTTACGCTTACGACTTCGACATCGATCTTGTCGCCCGGTTTGGGTTCTTCGCCGGTCTCAATGAGTGAATGATTTGTGTATTCCCTTATGGGAAGCAAACCTTCGCACTTGAAACCTACGTTGACGAGCCAGCCGTTTTCGTTCTTGCTTACGATTGTACCTGTGCGGACTTCGCCCTTGCGTAAACGTACACTGCTGCCGTACTGGTCTAAGAGTTCCTGCATTGTTTCAGGTTCTTTTGACTCTGAGTTAAGCTCTGGCTGAGCCTGTGAAACTTCCTGCGCTGCGTCCTTTGCTGCTTCTACTTCTTCGTTCTGACGCTCAATTACTTCTTGCTGATCCATAATGAATCAAACCCCCTTGACTACCTTTTTTGCCGCAATATTATTAATTACTTTATCGATAAGCCATTCAGGTGTACTTGCACCCGCGGCAATACCAACCATATTTTTGTCATTAAGCCACTGTGAATTAGCTTCGAGTTCTTCAGGTTCTTCGATCCATAAGACACTAACGCCTTCTGAGTCGATTATGTCCCGAAGTTTGCCGGTATTCGCGCTCTCTTTTCCGCCGATTAAGATTACTCCGTCAACGTTATTGCTGCGCACCAGCTCTTTTGCTGCCTGCTGTCTCTCATGAGTAGCTTTGCATATAGTGTTGCATACATGAAGCTCACTGGATTTTCTTGTCAATATACCTGCTACTTTTGCGAGCCTTTCTTCACGTTGAGTAGTCTGTGATATTAACGCGATTTTCGGGTGATTCGCGACTTTCTCTGCTTCTGACTCATCTGCAACGACTTCTGCGTTCTTATTATCTGCAACATGTCCGAGAATGCCTTTAATTTCCGGATGATTTTTGTCGCCTAAGAGAATCACATAATAATTTTCGAGTGACAAATTTGCTGCCATATCCTGAGCTTTTTTCACGAACGGGCATGTCATATCGATGACTTCAATGTTTCGGGATTTAAGGTTTTCCATGACGCTTAAAGATTCCCCGTGAGCACGGATTAAGACCTTTGCACCTGAAGGAACTTCGTCTGCATCTTTTGCAACCTTCAGACCTAGAGCCTCAAGTCTCGCAACTTCCTGCGGATTATGAATAGGCAGGCCAATTGTCCAGACTTCGCGGTTATCGTGATTATTGCTCAATGAATCAGAAATTGCATTGACTGCGCGTCTTACCCCGAAACAGAAACCGGCATGTTCAGCCATGATTACTTTTTCTATCATGATAAAACGTCCCCGTGAGTATTATTAATATGATTCAAAGCTGCGTTAATTATTTCTTCCTCGTGATTAGATTCTGACATATCGAACCAGATTGCAGGCTCAAATTTCTTGAACCAGGTCTGCTGTCTCCTGCAAAATGCCTTAGTCCGTGATATAGAATTTTCGAGTGCAGTGTTCAGACTAATTTTTCCCCTGTGATAATCTATTAATTCACGATAACCCAGTCCCTTCAACGGCGTAAATCTGTCATCAAAGCCATGTTTCAAGAGCCAGCCTACTTCTTCGGGGAAGCCTGAGTTAAATTCCTGTTCGAGCCTAATTTCGATTCGTGAGAATAATTCCTCGCGTGAACGACTCAAGCCAATATAAAGCACGTCAAAACCGTAATCCCGTTTAGTCCCCTCGTTATAGACCTGAGAAGGAGCTTTGCCTGTCAAGTCCCAGATTTCGAGTGCCCTCGTAACCCTCTGAACGTCATTCTTGTGAAGTCTCTGTGCTGTGTCAGGGTCAACTTCAGCCAGTCTCATGTGTAATAACTCTGCTCCCTGAGAATTTGCAAGGGTCTCATATTTTTCGCGGACACTCTCATCCGAAGGCAGATCTTCATTCAGTGACGCATGAAACAGTGCATTATAGTAGAACGGAGTGCCTCCGACAAATAACGGGAGTTTCTTACGTTTGCGGATTCTTGAGACTGCTAGTGAAGTTTCTTCTGCAAAGTCCGA
>JAFSQO010000527.1 GCA_017446645.1 Synergistaceae bacterium
AGTTCGCAAATTCTGACGTGAATAAAGATTTCGCGCTGATATTCGCTGCGTCAGATAATCGTGAGGTCAATCATGAAGTCTATGTTCTCGCAAAAAGTCAAAACATTCCCGTTAATGTCTGTGACTCTCAGGGCGAGTGCGATTTCTTTTTCCCGTCATTGATTAATCACGGCTGTGTAGCTGCAAGTGTCAGCAGTGGAGGAACTTCAAGCAAATTGACTCATAAATTATCTAATCGGTTAAGAGAGGTCTGGCCTTTATGGGTTAATGAATTTTTACGTTAAATTGCTGATTTTCACTGTGCTATAATAGCCGCATTTGTAAGGTATGCAGTTTTGCGTTATTAATTACGTATTTTATGCGATAAGTGCTTATGCTATAATACTTAGCATTCATACATTATGAAAAATTTATGAAGTTTATCTAAAAAATTTACATGTCGTAGCTCATTGGCTTATATATTTGCGCGGCAGGTCGGGAGGAATATTTTTTGAGAGAGCTGGATAGACAGCGGGGGCAGCGTCCTTACCATAATCAGAATCGTAATTATAATCAGGTTCAGGTTAAAGGAAAGTCCCGCAAGGATAACAGTAACAAGCCTAAAGGAATGTCTTTAGGTTTTTGCTGGGGATTTGGTGTAGTGGTTTGCGTTGTTTTTGGGCTTGCATCGTTCCTGATGTTTTCAGCAGGACACTTCAGTTTCTCGCCGGGGTCCGGAGTCAATGCAGCATGGGGCAGCAGTGAAGGCGACGAAAATATGATAAGCCGCTCATTAATTGATGTCGAAGTTACCAAACTTGAGAACGCTGACAAAGTATACGCTCACAATGAAGAGTTATACGCAAATGCTCCGGAAGAACATGCAGGACCTTCCTATAGATATATGTCAATCATCTTAAGTGCTCACGAGGACGGTACGAACATGCCGGACCCTGACGAAGAGGACGCTATCACAGACGAGGAGATAAAAGCAGCAAATAAAGATCATGAACAAGACGATACTAAAGACGCTGCTAAATCAGAATCAGATTCAGATTTGAACAAAATCGAAGAAGTCATGCTCGCTGAAGTAGGCCCCCTGTGGCGTGAACATATCGTAAAGAACGGCGAGACCCTTTCAGATATAGCGATGGCTCACGGAAATATCACAGCTCAGGATATTCTCAGGGCAAACGGCTTGAAGGACGCAAACAGACTCTCAGAAAATCAGCTCTTGCTCATTCCAAACGATGCAAGCACAGTTGAAGACACTATGGACGAAGTTAAGACCCGTCAGATGAGAATCGAGGCCAAACAGGAAAAAGTTACCCCTATCAGCACGAAAAAATATATTGTCAATCAGGGCGACTCTTTGTGGGTAATCGCAAGCTCTCAGAATATCGAGGTCGATACGATTACGGGCAGCAACACCTTCACGAGTTCAGCAAGGCTTAGACCGGGAATGGAGTTAAGAATCCCCAATCAGGACGGAATTTTCTACGTCATGAAGAAGGGCGAGGATATCAAGGCAGTCTGCAAACGTTACGGGGTCAGCATGACAAAAGTTAAGCTCGTCAATGAGGGTGTAGATGTTGCCTCACTCAAGACCGGCGATGAAATTTTCTTACCCGGAGCAAGACCTGCGGGCTTAATTGAGCATAACGATGTCAAGCTCGCTGAAGTCCAGAAAAAGAATCAGGCAAAAATTACTGCCAAGGATAACAAGAACAGCAAGAAGACCCTCGCGAAGTCAGACAAAAATGACAAGAATGACAAGTACGATAAAGTCCCCAAGGGCGAAGTCGCTGTCAAACGTTCAGGCGGATTCAGATGGCCAATCATGGGCAGAATCAACAGTCCGTTTGGTTGGAGACAGCACCCGATCACAAGGCGCAGGGATTTCCATACAGGAATTGACATTAAGGCCAGCAGAGGCGACCCGATCAAAGGCGCAGGTTCAGGCCGTGTAGTCTATTCAGGCTGGATGGGCGGTTACGGCAAAGTCATCGTAATCGAGCATCACAACGGACAGTCAACTTTATATGCTCATTGCAGCACATTACTTGTAGGAAAAGGAGCAAATGTTTCATCAGGTCAGCTTATAGCTAAAGTCGGAACTACAGGACGTTCAACCGGACCGCACTTACACTTTGAAGTCCGCAACGGGAACAGCCCGGTCAATCCGATTAAGTACCTGAGCAGATAAAATGTCAAAATATGTATTTATCACAGGCGGTGTAGTCTCGTCATTAGGCAAAGGCATTACAGCAGGTTCAACGGGGACTCTGTTAAAGAAAAGGGGACTCAAAGTTTCGATCTTAAAGATTGACCCGTATTTAAACGTTGATGCAGGAACTATGAATCCCTTTCAGCACGGTGAAGTCTTTGTTACTGATGACGGGGCCGAGACTGATTTAGACTTGGGGCACTATGAGAGATTCATAGACGAGACCCTGAGCGAAAAGAATTCCATAACGACCGGAAAAATTTACTCAAACGTCATAAAGAAAGAACGCAGAGGGGATTACTTGGGCGGGACTGTCCAGGTCATCCCCCATATTACGAACGACATTCAGGAAAGGATTATAAGGGCCGCTGAAGGTCTCGATGTCCTGATTGTCGAAATCGGCGGGACTGTCGGCGACATTGAGGGCCAGCCTTTTCTTGAGGCAATACGACAGATGGCAGTTCGTGTAGGCCGTGAGAACGTTGTTTACTGTCATGTTACGTTAGTGCCCTATCTCGAAGCAGCAAAGGAGTTAAAGACTAAGCCCACCCAGCACAGCGTCCAGGAATTGCGCAGAATAGGAATCCTCCCGAATATTCTTGTCTGCAGGACCAGCCACCCAATGGATCAGAGCATGAAGAACAAAATTGCATTGTTCTGTGACGTGCCTCCCGAAGCAGTTATCGAGGTCAAAGATGAGTCAACGATTTATAACGTCCCGGTGAGTTTACACAGGCAGGGACTCGATAATCTTATTCTGAAATATTTGGGACTCTCCCGTGAAGTCGAGCCTGATTTAAGCGATTGGCTCAGAGTTGTCGACAGATACATGAACTCACCCGAATGCGTCAACATTGCTCTTGTAGGTAAATACGTCCAGCACAAAGATGCATACTTGAGTGTCGTTGAAGCCCTTTATCACGGAGGTATCTCTCAGGGAGTCAGGGTCAATATCGTCTCAGTCGAATCAGAGGATTTAGAGACAGGCAATCCCAACGAGATTCTGAACTTTGCTGACGGAATATTAATCCCCGGAGGCTTCGGAGTCAGGGGCGTTGAGGGCATGATTAACGCAGCAAAATACGCACGCGAAAATAATATCCCGTTGTTTGGCATTTGTCTGGGAATGCAGATGATGGCCGTAGAGTTCTCTCGTAACGTCTGCAAGTTGCACGATGCCCACAGCAAGGAAATGAACCCGGCTACGATTCACCCTGTAATTCACCTAATGGAAGAGCAGGAGAACCTTCAGGATTTAGGCGGAACAATGAGGCTCGGTGCATATCCCTGTGATTTGGCTGAAGGCACGAAATCGGCTCATGCTTACGGGACTCTTCACATAAGCGAGAGACACAGACATCGTTACGAGTTCAATAATGCTTATAGAGAGCGTCTCGAACAGAGCGGTCTGAAAATTGCCGGAGTCTGCACAGAACGCAACTTAGTCGAGATAATAGAACTTCCAGAACATAGCTGGTACATAGGCTGCCAGTTTCATGGGGAGTTAAAATCGAGGCCGATCAGACCTCACCCGTTGTTTGACGGATTTATAAATGCTGCAGCAAAATACATGAGAAGCCGTGAAAATAATTAATATAAGACTAAGGAGGCTGAATTATTAATTATTATGAAGGCTGTGAAATTTTTCTCATTCTCATTAATCTCATTAATTTTGCTGGTGTTTATATTTGCAAGCTCTGCTCACGTTGCTATAGCTGCTGAGGCTGTCGATGACCCGGATAGTGCTGCAGGTTCATCAAGGCAGATGATGGGCGAGATCGAAAAGATAATTTACGGCTACGTCTCTCAGGGAGGCTTAATCGAAAGGCTCAATAAAGTAGAAGAAGATTTGTTCGGACGAGGACTGCCCGGTACCATAGCTGAAAGACATGCGGCGATATTAAACTTTCTTGACGTAGGCACGGAAAAGCAGCCTTCAATGTTGTTTAAGCTGGCTATTGCTGAATGGGTAGTAGACAAGAAGATATATGCTTCAGTATCAGTCATAAAGCGTCTTGAGAACCTGGAGTCAAATCTTACAGGTGCCACCCGCACAGGTAACCCGATTGTAATGCGCGTTGAGAGTCTCTTGGCTACGTTGATCATGGACCCAGTTACGGCAGTACCGGTTACAGTTCCTGCTAACACTGTATTGAAATTCAGATTCCTTGACGAGTTGAGTCCCGCGAAGTCAAAGGCCGGCGATTTTGTCAGGATAGAACTTACTAATGACTTAATCGTGAATCAGACTTTAGTAGCCCCTGCAGGTTCGTTATTATTAACTGAAGTCCGAGAAGTAAAACGTCCCAGAAGATTCGGGATACCCGGAGAAGTCAGGCTTGCGTTCAACGGCTTAAAACCGCTTGGCCCTCAGAAAGTTCAGGTTACAGTGGGTAAAGAAGCAGAAGAAGCCATCAAAGATGCCCGCAAAGTCGGCGACAGGGGAGAAGGTGCTATCGTAAGTGCAGGTGCAGTTACAGTTGCAGGAGCAGCATTGCTCGGACCGGTCGGACTCGTCAGCGGAATATTCATCAGGGGGAACTCCCTCAAAATCGCAGAAGGTTCCGTTACCTTCGTCCAGACTTCAGAAGCTACGACTGTTGCAGCGTATCCCATCCCTGAAGCGTTGCAGGTCAGCGATCACAGCATAAGCGCGCCTGAACCTGAGACTTCTTCACGGGCAAATTATGACCCTAACAGAGATACTATAATTAAAGGCGATGTCTTTAACCGCAACTCTTACGGAATGCCTACTAATTCAGGGACTGTAAACAGGGGTGGAGAATTTGAGCTTCCTCCGGAACAGCAGATTAACTAGCAGAATAAATTTTTTACTCGCAGTTATCGCGGCTGCGGGTAATTTTTTTTACGCCTGCAGTATTTCTTTCGCGCTCGACTCAGACCCTTTCAACGAGACCATAAGAATTCTGGAACGCTGGACGGCTACTCACTGGGGACAGGACTGTTTCGTCTGGGTTGTTCATTATCCGGAGGAGTTAATTGCCCCTTGGGTTGAGTCAGAAGCTCTCAGGTCAAACATGAGTGAATCACAGCGCGAGAACTTCAGGAGAAATTTCGTTAATGAGTTAAAGCTCGACACTTCAGAGACGTTTTTAGTGAGCGTTTACTCGTTCGGTGCTCGTCCGTTGAATTTGTCGCCAGTTCGTGAGAACATAACTTTGCTGGCAGCGTCAGGTGAGAGAATAACCCCGTCAAAGTTTGACTCAAGTCTCGAAAGTCCTTCAGCCGGAGTCGTTCAGGGGCTGGTGTTTTTCCCTAAACAAAGCAACAAAGATTACGTAATTTCGCTCAAGGGTATGGGACGTGATGAGCGTATATTTTCATTTGGGCCTCCTGAAATTCCGCCCGCTCCTGTTAAGCAAGAGCAAGAGCCTGAAGTAGTTGTCGTGAATTTGCCCAAGAAGCAGCCCCGGAAGAAACCGGAAGTCAAGAAGGAAGAGGATTTAACTCCCCCGCCACCCCCGATGATTCCGCCGAGACCGATAACGCCGATATTTCAGGAAACTTCGAGCGACATGGCAGATTTCGTGAAGTCAGTCCGTGAACGTGGAAATACTAAACCGGAAAGTTCGCCTGCACCGCGTCAGGAGTTGAAGACAGCAAGACCGACTAATATCGATAATGCCTATTCGAGTCGTGAAAGCGTCCTGAGAAGATTCTTGACTCTCTGGTCACTGAACTCTGCAAACGAAATGTATGACATGTTGTCTGAAG
>JAFSQO010000528.1 GCA_017446645.1 Synergistaceae bacterium
GCCGCTGAAAATGTCAGGAGCTTAATCGAGACATTACAGACAAGTGCAAGCGAAACTAAGACATCAAGCGATGAGACAAGCATTTTACTTGACGAGACTACAGAGAAGGCAAACGGTGCACAGGATTCACTCGCTGAAGCACTGAGCCAGATCGACAAAGCAAATGACAGAATCCAGAATATCGCCGCAGTTGCTCAGGAGCAGGCAGCATCAAGCCGGGAAATCGCCGCAGGAATCGACAACGTTACGAAATCAACAACTGAAATTCTTGAGCACTTAGAGAGTATCAAGAACGACATGGACGAGACCGCGACAATAGCAGAGAGAGCCGCACAGGGTGCAGTTGATCAAACAAATTTAGTCGAGAACATTACGGAAGCACTCTCAACATTCAAGATCGAAGAGACAACAGGCCCCGTAAAAGGAAGTTCACAGCGCAAGGCACTCCCGGCAAAAGGCAAGAAGAAATAATTTAATTCTCGCTTGATAATTTAAAACTTGAAAATTTTTTACTGGAGGGATTGATTTATTCAAAGTCTCTCCAGTTTTTTATGGCATAATATTTATATTTTCATGAAGGGAGATATTTATATGAGAGTCAAGAAAATTTTATTTGCGTTGGCTATAATATTTATTTTAGCTGGTACTGCATTTGCTGATTCAAGGGTCGAAATGATTCGCTGGAAGTGTTCAGATTGCGGCAAAGAGTTTTACACGTTCAAAGGCGATTACACGCTCGATGATTTAGTTTTCAGGGATCATAAACATCAATCTGATACACTCTTCAAGTTAAGTAATAGAAATTGGCATATAGATAATTGCAGAGGCTCAAAGGCTCATAGTTTCAGGCGTTCAAATGACAGGTCATATAGAGTCTCGGAGTTATCAAGAATGCTGAATAAAATTATTGCAGTCAGGCGCGGGGGATCATTACGAGTCAATCTCATTGAGTGGCGTTGCAAATTATGCGGCAAAACTTTTTATTCACTCGGCGATAATCTGAATATTAAGCGGTCAGACAAACAGCATGATAAAGTTTTATCACTAGGGAGCCGGCGTTCGATTCCTAGATGCTCAAACAGGGATAATCATAATATTCACGTTTTCGAGAGAAGGAGATCAAGCAGTGCAAGAAGCTGGGAGATTGCGGGACTGCTCGATGATATTTACTGGGTGAAGGACTAATTTTTTTAAGACTCATAGAATCAAGAAAGAGACAAGGTTTTAACGCCCTGCCTCTTTTTTTTTGCGGAATAAATATTTATTTTCCAGCCTGATTAACTTTAAGTTCTGTTTCTTCCGTTAAGTTGTCTCCGACCTTAGCAGTGAATTTTATCGTGCCTATTCTGGGAGAACCGTTATTCTCGGCAACCTGAAATCTTATAGGATATTGATTCTCGCCTGTTGCACTGCCGCTCGTTTCTGTGAATGTGATCCAGTCTACATCTGATGACACTGTCCAGCTGCCTTCAGAAAGTACACTGAATCCAAGTCCGGCGGATTTGTCTCCCTTTGCGTCGATGTCAAAAGTTTTCATCTCGACCCATGAATGTTTAGGCATATCGAGATTTACTACACCGTACTTATCAAATCTCGGATATCTTCGTCCGCCGTCCCACTCGTAATTACCACTCCACGTAACGCCTTCGCCTTCTCCAAAGCAGAAGCCCTCTCTCCAGAAGAAATTAACTCTCATGAGAAGTGTTTTAGTATCTTGTTTGCTCCATATGGATTTATCGACCTGCTATATCCATTCGCTCTTAAAGCTGAGAGATCTTCTTGAAGCGCTCGTTGAACTTATCCCCATGTAGATGCCGTGATTCTCGAGGTCGTCATGCCAAGCCCAGCTGTTATGAGGTCCCTCAACATCTCCTGTCCATTCAACATTTGTATCATTTATTGATAAGGGGGACGCTGTAATTTCCCAGTCGCTTGTTGTCCATGTAACATTTGATGAATGCGAGACACCGCCGGTAATTTTTAAATCGAGAGCGTTGCTCACAGCTCCTATTTCTCCGCCGACACTCCATGTCATGCCTTCCGTAAAAGTTTTATTTTTCGGGACATTTGTAGGGATATAGTCTCCAAGCCCGACTTCATTTGTTGAGAGATCTTTATTTTCTTTGCCGCCTACGACACTGCAAATATAGCTGTTAAATCCGAATATGCCCGTGTAGCCTGAAAGATAATTGACATAATTTGTGTATCCATAACGGCCAAATTCTCCGCCTCCCTGATACCAAGTAAATTCGTGATCCATTTGATCTTTATAATTCAGCGGAGTTGTTGTTGTGTTTGTCTGTACAAGATAATAATCGCAATGATACTTATATGAATGGCAGGCGTAAACAGTTACTGAAACTTGGCTTCTGCGTCTTATATCGGCCTTGTCTCCTCCGATTGCGCCTCCCCATGGTCTATAACCGTCCTGTCTGTGATTGCATTCAATCGTTACTTTCTGAGCGTCGGCTATTCTTGTGAGCTCATTATTTTCGTCGGCTATGCGTGCTTCGATTGAGTTTGCTTCAGAGTTTGACTCCATTGCCATATCTGTTAAACTTGCGCACCAGTTATAATAACTTCTCCAGCGGTCAACATTGAAGAAGAATCCATCCGGGTCTTCAATAGGCAATGTTGATTCTTTCTTGTCCTCGTCTGAAGTAACATCGCTCGAAGAAATTATATTGCCGTCAGAATCATAATATATAACTTTGTCCTCTGAAATTTCGTAGCTTGCGTAATTGTCCGTTGAAGTAACTTCTATGTCATCACTTGTTCTGATATCGGACATAACTGCGTCGCCAGCTAATAAGGCCTGATAATTGAAAGAAAACGTGCGGCCGTCAATAGTACGTTTTGCGATTGCGAATAACTCAATACGTTTTTTGCTGCTTTCCATTACGTAATTACCCTCAAGCCCGACAGCCTCAAGAGTCCTGTTAATATAATCTTCATCGGGATAAATCAATAAAATATTATATTCGTTTGCGTAATCACGGCTGATTTTATCTGCGCTGAATAATAGAATGTCGAGAGCAACAAGACTTAATTCATCGTCCTGATATTTTTCGCGGAGTGCTTGTTCTTCTTCATCAGTAATGCAATAAACCCATGATTGAGGGTTCATTTTGTCGCCGCTTCCGGAGGCTTCGAACTCCTTAATTAGTTCTGCCCATTCGTTACCGTGCATGACTGATGACATGTCGCTGCTGAGAGTTACTGCTAAAGTTTTCTGAACTAAAGAGTTTATTTGACCATGTTATATGTACTCTTGGCATGATTGAGAGCAGAATGGATACGACTAAATTAATGCAGAATGATGCGTTTGTTCTTGCAGGTCTGTTTAGCAGAATCGGAACACGTACGCTTAACATGAGCGACAGAACTAAACCTGCGGATAATCTCGTGAATGAATATCTCACGCGCTGGAATATTCCGGCAGAAACTATTGATGAAGTTCTCGCGATAATCAACAGATTTCAGAAACTCTATCAGCCCATAACCGAAGAAAGATTTTGTGCTTACGTTCTTGAACATTCAGCTGAGGCGGTTGAAGTAGCTTTAGAGTTCGCAAAGTGTGTTGCAACTGCTGAAGGCTTCATTGAGAAATACAGAGATACACTCGACAATAACACATGGAATTTGGATCAGGTCTTACGGAGATTCAGAAACGTATCACTTCAGACTGAAGGAGCATCACGCTATCTTACAGGCCGCGAAGTGATGAATCTTTTGCACATCAAGCCCGGAAGACGTGTAGGTGAACTTCTTGAAGGTTTAGACATGGCCGTTGGAACAGGAAAAGTAAACAGCAGGGCAAAAGCTGAAGAATGGCTCAAATCACAGCATATATAAGATAAAGTGAACGATACGATAGCGGCAATATCTACGGCATTAGGTGAATCAGGAATTGCAATAATACGCATATCCGGCCCTGATGCCGTTAATGTTTCAGGACATATATTAACCCGAAAAATTTTTGATGAGCCGGGCAGAATGTATTTAACAGGTCTTATTGATTCAGGCAAAAATATAATCGACAGAGTGCTTGCTGTGCATTTCATGAGGCCCAAGAGTTACACGGGTGAAGACATAGTTGAGATTCACACTCACGGCGGAATGTTAATCGCGAA
>JAFSQO010000059.1 GCA_017446645.1 Synergistaceae bacterium
CTCGAAGCCTTCTGTCGCAATAGTAGGCACTCGAAAAAGCAGCACATACGGACGTGACTCTGCTTACGAACTGGCAGGAGCTTTGGCTCAGGCAAACATAATCGTTGTCAGCGGAGGAGCAAGGGGCATTGACGCTTCGGCTCACAGGGGATGTCTTGACTCTAACGGCAGGACTGTCGCAGTCTTTGGAACCGGAATCGGGAGAACTTATCCTGCTGAACATAAGGAATTATTCGCGAAAATCCTTGAAAGGGGCGCATTAATCTCTGAATACCCAGTGAATTCAGGCGGTGAAGTCTGGAGATTCGCCGAACGCAATAGAATTATCGCAGCACTATCTTCTCATGTCATCGTAGCAGAGTCCCCAGAAGGCGGAGGTGCAATGAAGACAGCAAGGCTTGCACTCGAACTTGGCCGTGTCGTTAAGCCTATTCCAGGACGCATTGATGAACTTTCTTTCAAGGGCAGCAATGAATTAGTCAACCTCAATAAGGGCAACGGTGCAGTAACCAGTGCAGCAAAATTCGTGCAGTCAATCATAGGAGAGCCACAGGTCGACATAAAATTTGACGATAATAATAACAATGTCCGAGAAGAACCTGAGTTAAACCAGTCAAGCCAGTTAAGCCTGAACTCTGACGAAGAGAAAACCATTTACTCTCTGATTCAAAAACTCAAAAGGGCTACAACTGATGATTTATTACTCGAAAGCGGTCTTGAGTTCGCCAGCCTTCAAAGCACATTAGTCGAACTCGAAGCTCAGGGACTCATTCAGACTCAAGCAGGCAGATATTTTATTAGTTAGCAAAGGAGGACAATTAATTTTATGAGAATCACTCACAACATTCCGGCTATAAGGGCGTTCAATGCTCTTAACTCGACAAGCAAAGCTATGGAGAACTCGATACGCAAACTATCTTCAGGCTTGCGGATTAACTCAGCTGCTGATGATGCTTCAGGTTACGCTATCAGTGAAAAAATGCGCTCTCAAATCAGGGGCCTCGATATGGCTGCTCAGAACACTAAGGACGGAATTTCTTTCCTGCAGACTGCTGAAGGTTCACTAGAGTCAATTAACTCAATGCTCCAGAGAATGCGCGAACTTGCTGTACAGTCAGCTAATGATACTCTCACTGCAAAAGACAGGAGTTTCATTCAGCTTGAAGTTGACCAGTTACGCGACCAGATTGACAAGATAGCCCATAACACCCAGTTTAACCGAAAGAGACTGCTTGACGGCTCAAGCGAAGCATCATGGTCATGTGCAGACTCAAACGTTAAAGTAAATATCAACGGCGGACTCACTTGGACTGACCAGTTTGGACAGAAAGTGAACAACGCAGGCAATTACAGGATTCAAGTTACTACGGAGCCAGGTGTCGCTCAGGTTCAGAAGACTAACATTATGAGCGCGATAAATAATGATGAACAGTCAACCGCAAAAGTATTATTCTTAATGGACGCTTCAAGCTCAATGGGAACAAAGATTCAAACAGTGAGAGATAATATAAATGCTTTCGTTCAGAATATTAAATCCAACGGAGTC